>JAAYGH010000125.1 GCA_012727825.1 Trueperella sp. | reverse complement strand
TTTATGATGAGGACGGCGGGCTGATTCTTGCCACCGTCGAAGCGCTGGTTGACGGCGCCCCGGTTGGGCCGTGAGTGCGACACAGCAAACGGAAGGAATTTCCCATGTCCGCAGCAGTTGATGCAGCCACGGCAGCACCCTTTGAGGTCAATGTGATTTATCACGGCATTCCTACCTCGCTTGAGGAAGCGGCCGAGATGTCTGGTGTCGAGCCGCACCAGCTCCAAAAAACCATGGTCGTCCGCGTCAGCGAGGGTGAGTACCTCATCGTCCTCGTGCCTGGTGATCGCGTCATCGACTGGAAGAAGCTACGGCACGCCGTCGGCGAGTCGCGCCTGTCGCTGGCACCTCAAGACGAAGCGGAACGTGCCACCGGGTTCAAGCGCGGCACGATCACGCCGTTCGGTGTTCACACACCAATGCCCGTCGTCGTCGACGAATCAATGCGAGGCGAACGTATCTCGCTCGGTGCGGGGGAGCCCGGCACAAATCTAGTGCTCGCCGCAGATGACCTCATCGAACATTTTGCGGCCGTCGTCGCGGATATTGTGAAGGGCGCGTAGCGGAACCTCAGCCACCGTAGTCGTGGAAGATTTCTCGCGGTTCATCCGCCGTAAAGCTCGCCGTCTCGATCTGGAATGTCGAATGCTTGACCGATACGTCGAAGTGATCAGCGACGCAGGTGCGCAACTCTTCGAGAATGCCAACGGCGTGCCCTGTTTCAAAGCATTCGTCGCTGACGACGACGTGTGCCGTCAGCACCGGAAGTCCCGTTGCGATTTGGGTGGCGTGGATGTCGTGGACGTCAATGACGTGCTCGACGGTCATGAGGCACTCGCGGACCTCCTCAAGGTCGAGCCCTTCTGGCGTGAATTCCATCAGCATTCGCACTGCGCTGCGGAGCAGGATTATGGCGCGCGGAACGATCATGGCGGCAATGATGAACGCGGCGATCGTGTCCGCGTAGGCGAAGCCGGTGGTGAGTATGAGGATGCCCGAGATGATGACGGCGATAGTTCCCAGCGCGTCCACCAAAACTTCGAGGAACGCGCCTCGCATGTTGAGGTTCGTGTCCCGGTCGGCGTGCAGCACGGCCATCGCGGCAAGGTTGAGCACGAGCGCGACGAGGGCGAACCAGATCATTTGTTGTGCATCGACGTGAGGCGGATTCGCGATGCGTCCAATTCCTTCAACGACGGCGTATAGGGCGACTCCCAGCAGCAGCGCGCCCTGCCCGAGAGCGGCCAAACTTTCTGCCCGGCGGAATCCCCACGTGTGGCGCTTGGACGGTGGCCGGTTCATGAGTGTGGCTGCGACGAGGGCAAGGAGTAGGCCAGTGGAATCGACAAGTGAATGAACCATGTCCACGAGTAGTGCCAGGCTCCCCGTCAGCCACGCGCCGATTCCTTGCGCAATGACGATGGAGAAGATCAGGGTGAATGCGATGGCAAGGCGCTTCTTCATGATTCGCTACCTCGGATATGGCTACACAGCAAGGCGGGATTTCCAGTGGCGGAGAGTATTTCCTCAGCGCCCGCGATCAAGATCCGAACGAGTCCCGGCTCGGCAAGCGCGTACCAATTTGAGCGCCCCTCGGTGCGCGACGTCAGCAGTCCGCACTCGGCGAGAAATGCGATGTGTTTACTGACCGTCGACTGTGCCAGCTCCATGTGGTCTACGAGGTCGCTCACCCGATGCTCGCCGGATGAAAGGTGTTGAATAATGGCAAGGCGCGTCGGTTCCGCAAAGGCCTGAAAAAGATGGGCGTAGGCCGAAGTGGCGTCGTCGTCAATGGAAGCTGGCAACCGCGCGCTCGTTTGTATCGTCATAGGGTGATTGTATCGCCCTAGGGCGATCTATTGAAATGAATGTTGCCCAACGTCACTGTGAACCAGCTCGCCAGCAGGGGAGGTGTAAGGTGCTCCACGGAATCCGCCTCCGATCAGGGCATAGGATGTAGGTCCTAGATGCGGGAGGTGGGTTGTTGATCGAGATGTTTGCTGATCCGGTTCTTAACGCGATGGCACGGCGTCGATCAGTGTCTAAGGTGGGGCCTCATACCCCCACAGATGAGGACATAGCGGAGCTACTTGCGGCCGTCACGCCTGTTGCCGACCACAAGGCACTTCGCCCGTGGCGGCTCATCCTCATGCGCGGCGATGACCGCATGGCCCTCGCCCACGCGCTTGACGAAGCCCAGGGCATCACCCGCAAGAACGGCGAGTACAACACAAAACCGTTTCGGGCCGAATTGCTGATCGCTGTGATCGCCAGCCCAACGTGGCATCCCGCCGTACCCGACTGGGAACAGCACGCAACGGCGGCTGGCGCCGGCCACCTCCTCGAACTTGCCTTGTGGCAGTCCGGCTGGGGTGTCATGTGGCGGACCGGCATCTACGCCAACACGGAACCCGTCCGCGCGGCACACGGCCTCGCGGCCAACGAGCACCTGATGGGCTGGCTCTACGTGGGCGACATCGACGAATCCTTCCGACGTCGCCTGCTCGAATCGAAGAAGCCCCCGCTTGATCCCGAACAATTCCTGTCCCGTATGCCAGCTCACGGCGCCTAACGAATGATCGAAATTTCCCTCTCGGGAAAACCACATGACGAGTAAATGCCTTGACCTTTAGGGTGGGGACCCATGAGCGGCATATGACCGTACCCAATATTTAGGGGTTCACCGTGATTGAATTCGACTCCGTCGGCAAGACGTACCCCGGTGGCGCTGAAGCCGTGCGCGACGTGTCGTTCACCGTGCCGAAACATTCGACGACTGTGCTCGTCGGATCTTCCGGAAGTGGTAAGTCGACACTCATCGGCATGGTCAATCGGATGGTTGATCCCACGAAGGGTCGCGTGTTCGTCGATGGCGAGGACGTCGCGAACCTCGATCCCGTCGACCTGCGGCGCTCGATTGGATACGTCATGCAGTCTGCAGGTCTCTTGCCGCACCGGACCGTCGTCGACAACATATCGGTGGTCCCGAGGCTCCGCGGTGCCACAAAGAAGGAAGCCCGCACGCGCAGCCTCGAGCTCCTTGAAATCATGGATCTCGATCCTGATCTTGGAACGCGTTATCCAGCGCAACTGTCGGGTGGCCAGCAACAGCGCGTCGGCGTGGCCAGAGCTCTAGCGGCTGATCCCGAGATCTTGCTGATGGATGAGCCGTTTTCCGCCGTTGATCCCATTGTGCGCAGGGATTTGCAGATGGAAATTCGACGCCTTCAATCCGACCTGGGCAAGACAATCCTCTTCGTCACTCATGACATTGACGAAGCGTTTACCCTGGGCGATGACATCATCGTCCTCGCCCAGCGCGGTCGGATCGCGCAACGAGGCACGGCAAGCGAGCTGCTCACCAATCCTGCCGATGATTTCGTGGCCTCTTTCATCGGATTGACCTCGGGCGCACGAACGCTTCAGATTCACGACGACGACGGTGCGCGGCTGATTACCGACGGCGCAGGCCGGCTGTTGGGGCGACTCGAATGAGGTGGGTAACGAACCACCTTGGATGGATCGCGGAACTGACGTGGATCCACCTCATGTACTCTCTTGCCGCGCTCATACTGAGCCTGGCGATAGCCTTGCCACTTGGATGGCTCGCGAACCGGTGGCGGCTCGGGCGTGAAGCGATGCTCGCTCTGGTTGGTGCGATTTACGCCATCCCCTCACTGCCGATGTTTATTGTGATTCCATTACTGACGGGAACGCCGATCAGGTCGTCAATGACGATGGTGGTCGTGTTAAGCGCATACGGCGTCGCACTACTCACCCGGACTGTCGCGGATGCATATGATGCGGTCTCAGGGGATGTGCGACGTCAGGCCACGGCCTTGGGATATTCGCCGCTCCGACGGGCGTTGACTGTTGATTTGCCGCTTGCTGGGCCGATGATTTTAGCCGGTTTCCGCGTGGTGATCGTCAGTACCGTCAGCCTTGTCACCGTGGGCGCCGTTGTAGGTATTCAAAGTCTGGGTTCGCTCTTTACCGACGGTTTCCAACGTGGCATCGTGGCTGAGGTGGTGGCCGGTCTCGTCATGACTCTCGTACTGGCTCTCATGCTTGACGGTCTGGCAGTGCTAGCGGGCAGGGTGCTCTTCCCCTGGACGCGCGTTGATCGGGTAAGCGGTCGTCGCGATTCGGCGGAGTCCGCCGCTAACACCAATGGCACCCATGAAGCAGTGGGTGACCACCTTCAAGGTGCGGAGGTGGCAGGAGCCCGATGAACCTTTTCGTACAGACGTGGCAGTGGCTCACGGATCCTGCGTCATGGTCCGGCGGCACAGGAATTCTTGCGCGCCTTGCCGAACACGTCGTGATCACTGCTGGCGTAGTGGCTGTTGCGGCCATGATCGCGTTGCCGATTGGCATCCTTATTGGCCACACCGGCAGAGGACAGGGCCTCATCGCTGCAATTGCGGGAGCTGGGCGAGCAATTCCCACCCTCGGCCTGTTGACACTTCTGGGCCTCTTTTTTGGTATCGGGCTAACCGCTCCCATGCTCGCCCTTGTTGTTCTTGCAATCCCGCCCATGCTTGCCGGAGCCTATTCGGGCGTGGCAAACGTGGACCGGGGCACCGTGAAGGCTGCCCGAGGGATCGGCATGTCTGAGGCGCAGATTATTGGGCACGTCGAAGTTCCATTAGCTGCGCCGGTCGTGCTCGGTGGCATTCGCTCAGCAACCATTCAGGTGATTGCGACGGCTACTCTCGCCGCCTATATCGCCGACGAAGGTCTCGGACGATTCATCTTTTCCGGGCTTAAAACGCGGGCGTATGAGGAAATGGCAGGCGGTGCGCTTCTCGTCATCGTGCTTGCACTCGTGATTGATGGGCTATTTGCACTCGGTGTTCGCTGGAGAGCCCGCACGGCCGTGCGCGAATCGACGAGGTGAGCCATGCGGGGCCGGTTTCTCACTGCCCAGCGGTCAATCAGCTGACCATGAAACCGGAGTGAATTGTCTGACCTGAGAGCACATCACCTGATAATGTGACCACCCAATAGACCGACATCACTATGAAATGAGACACCATGACACTGAGGAGACTCGCCGGCATCGGCACCGCTCTGGCGCTCACGACCTTCGCCCTCGCCGCCTGCGGAAGTGAGGACTCTCTTGATGGGGACTCCGCACCAGCTGACGGCTCGGCCACAACCGACGACGCGCAGGCCGCGGACCCGGGGCAAGTCGACGCTATCGTCGTCGGATCGCAGGATTACTACTCAAGCGAAATCATCGCAGAAATCTATGCGCAAGCACTCGAAGCCGAAGGCTATGAGGTGGACCGCGATTACCGCATCGGTCAGCGAGAGGTCTACATGGCAGAGGTTGAATCGGGGGCGATTGACGTGTTCCCCGAGTACACCGGGCCACTTTTGCAGTATTGGGTGCCTGACAACGAGGTGACCGGAGCGGAAGACATCTATACGGCGCTCGCGGATGCGGCTCCGGACAACCTGCAGATCCTCGACTATTCGCAGGCCACGGATCAGGATTCCTACGTGGTGACCCGCGAATTTGCGGAGAACAACAACGTGTGGTCGCTAGCCGATCTTGCCGACTACGACGGAACCGTGATGATCGGAGCAAACTCCGAACTGCAGACTCGCCCTAACGGTCCAGATGGGCTGCGGAACAATTACGGCATCGAGGTAGATTTCACCCCGATTGAAGACTCGGGTGGCCCGCTGACGATTAAGGCACTTGTGGACGGCGATATCGACGTGGCTAATATTTACACCGCAAGCCCGGCCATCGACGTTAACGACCTCGTTGTTCTTGAGGACCCGGAAGGGTTGTTCCTGGCAGCAAATGTTGTGCCGGTGGCGAGCTCGACTCTCGATCAGGGCGCCATTGACGTCATCAACGACGTCAGCTCGAGGCTCAGTGCGGACGATCTCGTAGCGCTGAACGCGAGGAGCGTGGAAGATCAGGAATCCGCGGCGACAATCGCGGGGGACTGGTTAGCCGAGAATCTCAACTAGCGCGAAGCATCTGAAGCTGCGAAGAGCGTAGACGAAAGGCGCCGAGGGTATGTCCCTCGGCGCCTTTGTCGATTCGGTGGGTGATTCACCCCATTGACGGTTCGGCAATGGAGCCTAGCGTCGCTGTGATGGCACCGGCGTCAGAGCTGGCGGCCAGCCTTCATCATGTCGCGGATTTCCTCGAGCAGGATGGTCTCGTCGGTCTTGCTCGGAGCTTCTTCCTCCACCTGGTCTTTCTTGGTCATCTTGGTCATCGGCACAACCACGAAGAAGTAGAGTGCAGCGGCGATGATGAGGAAGTTGATGAGGGCCGTGATGAGCGTGCCCGGGAGGATGGTCGCACCGTTGAGGTGGATCGTCCAGATATTGTCAAAATTTGGTTTGCCAAAGATGGCGCCGATCAACGGCATGAGAATCTGCTCGTTCAGAGCGGTGACGATGGCCGAGAAGGCACCTGCGATGATGACGCCAACGGCGAGATCCATCACGTTACCGCGTGCAATAAAATTCTTGAAACCCGTTAACATGGGAGTCCTTTCAAACGAATGTGCGGGCCCCACATGTGGTGTGCAAGAGCCACATGAAGGCACCCTTGCTTCATAACCACTATTACTGTACCGGTTCCAATTTGGTCAGACTAGAGGTAACTCTCCAACGTCAGCGATATCACTGTTTGTCCGAAATGACATACCCTTGAGCCATGATTTACCCGATTCACGTGTACGGATCACCCGTGCTCCACAAGGTCAGCGAACCGGTCACCGAGTTTGACGATGACCTAAAGCAACTGGTCCAGGACATGTACGAAACCACCGAAGAAGCTCCCGGCGTGGGGCTCGCCGCCCCGCAGATCGGACTGGATAAGGCCATGTTCGTCTGGATCTACGACGACCACGACGGGCCCGAGCGCGGCGTTGCCATCAACCCCACCCTGCTCATCGAGCCGATCGACACACAGGAGCCCGACAAGTACGAGGACGCCGAAGGCTGCCTCTCCTTCCCCGGCTACCCCTTCCCGCTGCGCCGCTCACCCTATGCGGTCCTTCGCGCACAGGATGAAAACGGCGAATGGTACGAGCTCGAGGCCGAAGGCTGGTTTGCCCGGATCCTTCAGCACGAGTACGACCACCTACAAGGCCGCGTCTTCGTGGACCGCCTCCATGGCAAGACCGCCAAGCGCGTCGCCCAGATCATGAAGGCCGAGAAGTGGGGCGTGCCCGGCATCGAGTGGACCCCCGGCGAGGATTCTCCCTACGAGGCTGACGAGTAGCGCGACTGCCG
>JAAYGH010000124.1 GCA_012727825.1 Trueperella sp. | reverse complement strand
TCTCGGTCGCACTGCAGCCATCATCCGCGACGACGACGACCTGCTCTCCTCACTCGCGCTCGCGATCAGCCAGACCATCGTGCACGGCCGCGGCGGCGGCGTCGTGATCGACTGTGCCGACCTCGCACGTCACCCGCGCTCACTGCGAACTCGCGTGCTGCGCGATGCGGTTGCCGGCGTCGGAAAGAAATCGGGCGATGTCGTTTACTGGCACGTCGACGCGCTTGATAGGCTCGTGACTGGAGAGGACAATAGGCTCCATATCGATCTTCCTGGCGCTGTCGCGCGGCGGGAAAACGATTATCTAAATATCGCCCCCACCACAGCGGAGAAGCTATGAGACTTGAGGATTGTAAGGACGACATCGTTCGCGTTGTCATTTCGGAAGAACAGATCAAAGAGCGCATAGCCCAGATGGGCGCGGAGATCAGTAAGGATTACGCGGGCGAGCCGCTCCTCGTGGTGGGTGTGTTGCGCGGTGCGGTGATGGTCGTTGCCGACGTCGTGCGCGAAATTTCGATTCCGTTGCACATAGACTGGATGGCCGTCTCCTCGTATGGTGCGTCCACAAAATCCTCGGGCGTGGTGCGGATCCTCAAGGATTTGAACACGGATATTACGGGGATAAATGTGCTCATCGTCGAGGACATCATCGACACGGGACTCACCCTCGATTACCTCAAACAAAACCTTGAAGCGCGCGGACCGAAGTCCGTGAAGATCGCGACCTTCCTGCGTAAGCCTGATGCTTCCGAAGTGGACGTCCCTGTCGACTATATTGGCTTTGATATTCCTAATGAATTCGTGGTCGGATACGGCCTCGATTATGCGGAAGATTACCGTCACCTGACATTCATCGGGACGCTGTCCCCGCACGTCTACGTAGGTTAAATGAGCGATCGGCAGCGCCGCATCCTCGAAGAGTTCAATCGCACGGGTCGCAAGAACGACGACGAGTCGGACAGCACACCGGGCGAGGATTCCGGAACGCCCGGCGAGGATTCTGGAACGCCCGGCGAAGGTTCGGGGAAACGCCGCAAGGCTTCCAGGCGGCCAGGCAAGTCCACTGAGGATCCGAAGCGCCCGGGAGGCAAACCCCCCACCGAGGAGGAGCTGGCCAAGGATAAGCGCCAGCGCCGAACGTTTTGGGCGTTGATGGCGGCTCTCGTGGTGGGCGCCGTCGTGATGTTCTTTGTGATTAGCCCTGCCGGGTTTGTCTCGATTAAAACAAGCGAGGGCAAGGAAATACTGCAGTCGCAGTCGATCGAGCGCATCCAAGTGACCGACGGTTCGCAGATCGTCCAAATTTGGCTGGAGAGCGATTACACACCCACCGACCTTGAGGGTCAGGAACAGGACGCCACCGATCAGGTGCAGTTCCAGTACACCGATCCGGAGGCCGAATCGGTGGCGCAGCTCGTCGACTCGGCAAACTCTCGCCACGGTTATAACTCGATTGTGCCGCAGCAGTCGGTGCTGTTCTCACTGCTGACGTTCATGATTCCCATGCTGCTCATTGTGGGTCTGTTCCTGTGGTTGATTCCGCGGATGCAGGGCCGGATGGGCGAGTTTGGCAAGGTCAAGAAGGACGGCGTTGAGTCCGACCTTCCAAACGTGACGTTTGACGACGTGGCGGGCGTTGACGAAGCGGTCGAAGAGCTCCGGGAAATCAAAGAATTTATTGAGACTCCGGCCAAGTTCCATAAGATGGGCGCGAAGATCCCGAAGGGTGTGCTTCTGTACGGGCCGCCCGGAACGGGTAAAACCCTGCTCGCCCGTGCGGTTGCCGGCGAAGCGGGTGTGCCGTTCTTCCAGATCTCAGCATCGGAGTTTGTGGAGATGTTCGTGGGCGTGGGTGCCTCACGCGTGCGAGACCTGTTCAATAAGGCGAAGAAAGTTGCGCCGGCGATTATTTTCGTTGATGAAATCGACGCCGTTGGCCGTAACCGCGGCTCGGGTATCGGTGGCGGAAACGACGAACGCGAACAGACCCTCAATCAGCTCCTCGTGGAGATGGATGGCTTCGACGAGCGTGCGAACGTCATTGTGATAGCTGCGACGAACCGTCCCGACGTCCTGGATTCAGCACTGCTACGGCCGGGCCGTTTCGATCGCCAGATCGCTGTGGACGCGCCGGATCTTATTGGCCGCCAGGGCATTCTTAGCGTGCACGCCGAGGGCAAACCGCTCGCGGATAACGTGTCGGTTGAGGCGATCGCTCGCCGCACGCCCGGTTTTTCGGGCGCTGATCTTGCGAACCTGCTCAACGAGGCCGCGCTACTTGCGGCACGGCGTGAGCACCCAAACATTATGGAAGACGACGTCGATGAAGCCATCGATCGCGTGATTGCTGGTCCGCAGCGTCGCACCCGCGTGATGAACCCGAACGAAAAACGGATGACCGCCTATCACGAGGCCGGTCACGCGGTGGCTGCCGCGGCTCTCAACCACACGGACCCGGTCACGAAGGTGACGATCCTTCCGCGCGGACGCGCACTCGGGTACACGATGGTCATGCCCACCGAGGACCGCTATTCGTCCTCGCGCCACGAGCTGCTCGATCAGCTCGTTTATGCCATGGGCGGGCGCGCCGCGGAAGAAGTGGTCTTTCACGATCCATCCACGGGCGCGGCCAATGACATTCAAAAGGCCACGGAAATCGCACGCAAGATGATCACGGAATATGGCATGTCCCAACGCGTGGGTGCGGTGCGCTTGACGGCCAACGAGTCTGATCCGATGACCCGGATGGGTGGCGGCGGTGGCCGCGAGCACTCCGATCAGCTCGCCCACACCGTTGACGAAGAGGTACGGGCCCTCATGGACTCCGCCACGCAGGAGGCCTGGCAGATCATGATGGATAACCGCCATGTGCTGGACCGCCTGACCACGGTACTGCTCGAGAAGGAGAGCGTGCTCGAGGGTGAGCTCAAAGAGATTTTCGCCGACATCGTGAAGGCCCCGGCCCGTGACGTGTGGTTGTCGTCGCCTCAACGCCCAGTGTCGGATCTTCCGCCCGTTCCGATGCCCGCGACCGATCAGCCTGCGCAGACCGAAAACTTGGAGGACGACTCATGACCAGCACGTACGATGAAGCCGGCGTGGAGCGCGCCGTCCGCGATCTGCTTCTTGCCATAGGCGAAGACCCGGACCGAGAGGGTCTTCAGGACACCCCGGGGCGAGTAGCTCGCTCGTACGCCGAAATCTTCGGCGGGCTGCATGAAGATCCATCCGACCACCTCGACAGAGTCTTCGACGTCGGACACCAAGAAATGGTCCTCGTGCGCGACATCCCGATGTACTCGATGTGCGAGCACCATCTGTTGCCTTTTCACGGTGTGGCCCATGTGGGCTACATACCCGCCGACGACGGCCGGGTCACTGGCCTATCTAAACTCGCGCGGCTTGTCGACGGGTATGCCCGGCGCCCGCAAGTCCAAGAGCGCTTGACGAGCGAAATCGCTGACGCTCTCGAGGAGCGGCTGGGAGCGGCGGGAGTGATCGTCGTCGTTGAAGCCGAACACCTGTGCATGTCAATGCGCGGGGTGCGCAAGCCAGGCTCGAAGACTGTGACATCCGCAGTGCGCGGCTCGATGCACGAGTCAGCCACCCGCGCCGAGGCGATGAGCCTCATCACGGCGG
>JAAYGH010000123.1 GCA_012727825.1 Trueperella sp. | reverse complement strand
CATAAAGAGTGGGATGTACAGCAACAGGCAGTGCTCAGCCTGCAGGCGCCGTGTTCGGCGTCCGTGATTGGTCCTCCGGGCAGTGGCAAAACGGCGGTCGCCGTCGCGCTCGCTGTGCGGATTGTGCAGGAAAATCCGGAGGCGAAAATCGCGGTGCTCTCACCGGATCGGCGGGCGGCGTCGGATCTGCGCAATGAGATTTCCCGCCAGCTTGGTTATTTGCCGGGGTCGGTGAACATTCAGTCGATCACGGCATTCGCGTTCACGATCGTCTCGGCATACGCACAGTATGTGGGGCGGCGCGAGCCGGAGTTACTGAGTGGCCCTGATCAGGATGCGTTGCTCAAGGAGTACTTTGATCTCATTGTGGCGGGGCACGTTCCGGGGAATTTGCCGAAGTGGTCCGATGATGAGGACGCGGCGCAACTGCCAGCGTATCGCGCAGAGTTTCGTGATCTGATTACGCGGGCGGCCGAGTTGGAGTTGAGCGCTGCGGACTTGGCTGCGCTGGGTGAACAGTTTGGCGAGCCGATCTGGGTGAGCGGCGCGGAGATTTTAACCGGGTATGAAAACGCGCTGGCCACGCAGGCCGCCGTGGGGCATCAAAATCCCGACGTGATTGATCACGCACGCCTGCTCACTCAGGCCGCCGCCATGCTTCAGGGCTGGGATCGTGCAAAGACTCAGGGGGGCGGCAAGCTGAACATTCACAAGCCGCACTGGGATTGGGTGATTGTGGACGACCTCGAGAACTCCACGCTTGCTCTTCGGGCCCTGCTGCGGGGATTGAAAGCGGAGGGAACGTCAATCGTCACGTTCGGCGATCCAGACGCGGCCGTTCAGGGGTTTCGTGGCGGTGTTGCTCACCTGCCAGCGCTCCTCACACGCTCAGAATCGTCGGGAGGCCTTGGCGCCAAACGTTTCTATTTGTCGAACCGGTATCGGGCGGGAGGCGAGCTGGGGAAGCTCGTCTCACAAGTGACAAGCGGCATTCACACCGCCGGTGCGGGCCGCCATCGGTCTGCGGAATTCGTTGCCGATGAGGATGCACGTTTTCCGACTACAGCCCATATTTTTGCTAATGAGGACGAGGAGATCGCCTACGTCGCCACACGCATGCGCCGGCTGCACTTGCTGGAGGGCGTTCCATATTCCGACATGGCGGTATTGACGCGATCCGCGGCCATGCACCGTGCCGCACGCCGCTCCTTCCTGCGTTACGGAGTGCCGATCGCACCGCTGATTAGCTCGGATCCGCTCCGGGATCAGCGTGCGGTGGCAGCTCTCATCGATGTGATCGAGCTGGCGCTTGGGGATCCCACCGCAATCGACGCGCCTCAGATAGAACACGTGCTGACCGGCCCGCTGATCGGTATTGATCCCTTAGATCTACGCCGGCTTAGCCGCGAATTACGAGGTTGGGAGCTCGCCGCTGGCGGATCGCGCCCAGAATCTGAGTTGTTGGCCCAGGTCGTCACCGGCGGCAAGGTTATGGCAAAGGTTCCCGAGCTCCAGATAGTCCACACGGTGATTGAACGGATCCGGGCAGCGCGCGATCGCGGTGCTCTTGGTGAGGAAGTGCTATGGGAGGCCTGGGATGGGGTCGGTGTGGCGGAGCAGTGGCGCGAACAGGCCCTGGGAGTTGGAGCGCACGCCGACGCCGCGGATTCAGACCTCGATGCTGTGATTTCTCTGTTCCGGGTTGCGCAGCGTCAGGCGGACCGCGACCCCGCTAACGCGGGTATTGGTGTGCTGTTAGAGGCTCTAGAAGATCAGGATATTCCAGAGGATTCGATCGCACGAACGGGCGGCGCGATTGACGAGGTAACGCTCGCAACGCCGTCGTCGACGATCGGACGTTCCTGGGATTATGTGGCGATCCTTGGGGTGAACGATGGCACGTGGCCCAACACGAAGTTGCGTAACCCGCTGACGAAAGTTCCCAAGCTCGTCAACATCGTGCTCGGCTCCGAAATGGCGGGCCAGACCGTCGAATCAGGTCAGCTCGTCAGGGATGTGATTGACGACGAACTTCGCATGTTCCTCAAGGCTCTCACCCGTGCTCGCAAGTCAGTTGTTGTAACGAGTACGCGCGGGGATGGCGTCCAACCCTCGCGGTTTCTTCAGTGGTTGTTTCCCGAAGCAAAAAGTGCAGCGGCGGTGGCCAGCATTCTCGATACGGCAGGTCTAACAGGCCAGCTTCGCCAGGCATTGGCTAGTGGTGACGAGGTTCTTTCGGTGGCTGCCGAGTCTGTTCTTCAGGAACTTGCAGGTGTGGGGGTGGAGTCTGCGCGCCCGGAAACCTGGGTAGATCAGCTTGAACCGAGCACCCACGAGGGAGTGAGCGGGGATATTTACGTCTCTCCCTCTCGCATCGAATCGACCATGCGCTGCCCGCTTCGTGCGTTTCTTGATTCGATCGGATCGGGATCGGCCACGGATACGCGAGCTTTAGATATCGGGACTCTCATCCACACACTTGCCGAGGAATTTCCGCGTGGCCCGGCCTCTGCCGTCAAGGAGCGTGGTGAGCAATTGCTAGCTCGACTCGACCTGCCAGATGATTTTGATGGCGTCAAGGCCAAAGCCGATCTTGGCCTCATGTTTACAACCCTGGGCGCCTACCTCGAAAAAGACGTGCCGAGCGTCCACGTTGAGCAAAAAGCCCGTGATGTTCTGGAGGATTCGGAGGGCACGGTGACGGTGAGCTCGCGGCTCGATCGCATCGAGGTCACCAACGGCAAAGCGCGTGTCATCGATTTTAAGACCTCCTCTCAGGCCATCACGAAAGCCGAAGCTGAGGCCAATCCGCAGCTTCGGGTTTACCAGTGGCTCGTCAATCGTGGCGCAATCGACGAGGTCGCGGGGGCCGATGGTGCGAAGTTGGTGTACGTCAAGAAACCCCTTGCCGGGGGCCTACCCAGTGAACGAACTCAAGGCGCCCTGGATGCCGACCAGATGGCAGAGACGCAAACAATGATTCTCAACACCGCGAAGGTTCAGCGTGGAGGATCGTTTGCTGCCAAACCCAATTCTAGATGCCGACATTGCCCATACTCAGCCTCATGTCCCGCAGTGGGCAGTGGAAGGATTTTCTCGTGATTACATACCGCGACTTTGTGAAGACCCTTGAACACCAGCCCACTGACGAGCAGCGGGAGGTGATCGTCAGTGAGGATCAGGCGATTGCCGTCATCGCCGGCGCAGGTTCGGGCAAGACTGCCACGATGGCCCAACGGATGGTGTGGCACATCGTTAACGGAAACGTTCGTCCTGATGAAGTACTTGGATTGACGTTTACGACCAAAGCTGCTGGGGAACTTGCAGAGCGCGTGGAATCGCAACTGCGGCACGCGGAGCATATGGGGCTGTTGCCACACCGCCAGCTGAACGAGGTTGAGGAGAGCGCTGGTGAGGCCGACCAAGGCGAGCTCGACCAGGCGGATGCCGTTGCAGGTCAGATTCATGCCAGAACCGCCCTGCCCACGATCTCCACCTACAATTCTTTCGCGGCGGACATCGCCTCAGCGTATTCCATGCTCATCGGGGAAGATCCCCGAGCCAGGCTCATCACCGACGCCGAACGCTGGCAGATCATGCGCGACATCGTGGCCGCACTTGATACCCAGAGCGAAGCATTTGAGGTTTTGAAGGCACGATCGGTGAATACCGTCGTCGAGCGCGCGTTGCAACTGTCGGATGCGCTGATCTCGAATGGCACGACCACCCACGCCATGCGAGAAATATTGGAAGAAGAACGCGCAGCGTTGCAAAAGCTTCAGGACGTGCGCGTTGCTTCTGGCACCAATACTGACGGAGCCAAGGCTCAAACGGACACTCCCCGCAACGCAATCTCGTCCCTCAAGGAACGCATCGCTCTTTGTTCGCTTGTCGATTCGTACCTGGCATACAAGAAGGAACACTCCGTCATCGAATTCGCCGACCAAGTTGACCGGGCGAACCGTATTTTGAAGGCGGTTCCGGATGAGGCCGGGGAACTGGTGGGGCACTACAAACTCATCCTTCTTGACGAATACCAGGACACCTCCTCTCAGCAAGCAGAGTTTTTACACAACGCTTTCTCAGATTCATGGTCCGCGTGTGCCGTGGGTGATCCAAATCAGGCAATCTACTCGTGGCGAGGAGCATCGGCGGCCGCGCTTAGCGATTTCATGGATCGTTTCCGCGTTGCAAAGAATCTCACGCTCTCCACAGCCTTTAGAAACGGGTCGAGGATTCTCGATGCGGCAAATGCACTGACTGATGGCAAGCTGTCCTATCCGTCGATGACCGTCAAAAAGCTGTCGCCACGTCCGGGTGCTGGCGCGGGGGAGGTGCGCCATATTCACCGCACGTACCGCGAGGATTCGTACGGAGCCATGGCAGATGAGTTTGCCAGGCTCTTCGATCAAGCACGTGTAGATATCGAGCGGAAGATTGAGCACGGTGAAACCCGCGCAGACGAGCTGGCGTTCCCCTCCGCCGTCGTGCTGTGCCGTGCGCGTGCGTACATGAAACTGGCGGCCAATGCGCTCGAAGAGCGCGGCGTTCCGTTTGAGATTGTTGGCGGCGAAGCGCTGATTGAAAAGCCAGAAATCAGACTCTTGCGTTCATTTTTGGGGCTCATCGCCGTGCCGGATCGAAATGATCTGCTCGTGCCGATTTTCACCCACTATGCTCTCGGATCCAAGGATCTTTTGGCGCTCGCGAACTTCGCACGGAGCTTGGCATACCAAACGAAGGAAGAACACAAAGCAAAACTTGTCGGCAGTGCAGATATAGCAGAGGGCGTGGAGCGTGTAGCGGGCGAGGAGCGGGCAGCGGGCGCGGAGCGTGCAGCTGACGAGGAGCTGAACATTCGCCCCAGCCTCGTCGAAGCTATCGACGCGCTGTCGGGTTCTGTTCCGGAGGGGATGAGCGAAGCGGGGCATGGGCGCCTAATGCACATTCGTTCTCTTTTGCGTCGCATGCGTGAGCGGCTCCATCTGTCGGTTCCCGACCTCATTACATACGTAGCCGATGCTCTTGATGTGCCGTTTTATGCGCGATCGCGCAGGGACGGCGGCTCGCGGGTCGAGGGCGCTCTTGGATCATTTGTGCGGATGGCAGCGCAGTATGTCAGCGACAACCAGCGCGCGAGCCTGAAGAGCTTTGTCGAGTGGGTCGATGCCGTTGAAAAGCATGAGAACACGGGTGAGGGCGAGGTCAGTGGGGACGCCCAATTCCTCATGACTGACGAGGTCGTGCCCGAATCTGGGGTTGTTCAAATCATGACCGTGCACGGAGCCAAGGGCCTCGAGTGGGATGCCGTGGCAATTCCTGAAATGAAATTTCAAGGTTTTGATGAGCATTCGAAAGATAGAGCTTGGCAGCTCGAATCGAGCGCCTTGCCCTTCCCGCTGCGCGCTGACAGAGCCCATTTGCCGCCCTTCAGCTTTGGCGACCGTATTCCTGCACATGCGACGGTCGGCCCCAAAGATAAGGCGCCAATTCTCGAGGAGTTTAATGATTACGTGACCGGGCCACTTCGTGAGCATTACGCCGCAGAACAGCGGCGGCTCGCCTATGTGGCGCTCACGCGTCCGAAAAACACGCTCATCGTGTGTTCCTACGATCTTGTCAGTTCAGACAAGGCTGCCAATGCGTTGAAGCAGCTTGTAAAACACGCCGATACTGCCGAGATTAACGGGCCGTTTGAGCAGGTTCCCATGCGGCGAAATACATTCATGACAGACATGGAAGAGATTCTTATACCCGATGCGGATAACGATCCGATCTTGACGGTGACGGATCTGGAGCGGATCGCGAGCGAAGCCGAGGATGGAGAGGCTGGCGTGTGGAACGAAATCTTCGATCCGTCCACGAAGCGTTGGCCTGTGGATATCGATCGGCGACTCGACAGGGCGAAGCGCCCTCCCGCCCGTCAAATGTCCAGCGAAGAGCTGTCGGAGATTGTGGCGCAATGGAACGACGAGGCACGGGCATTGTTGAATGAGTCGAACGGTGTTGCGAGTTCGGGGACTCTGACCCGTGATTACCTGACGGCGTCAGACATCGTCAATCTTTCGGCGGACCCGGAAAGCTTCATTCGTGATCAGCGCCGCCCCATCCCGCACCGTCCATCGCGTGCGGCCCGTACGGGTACTCTCATCCACGCCGAGATCGCCCACCACTATGACGCCCCATCGACGTTGGATGTCGATTCGGTCGCGGATCCGACAGAGATGCCTATCGACAGCATCGGTGAGCTCACCGATGCGGCCGGCAAGCGACTACTCGATCGCTTCCACGCCTCGCAGTATTCGATGTGCCCCAAAATCGCCATCGAAGAGCGTATCGAAATCGTCCTCAACGGCATGCCGGTTCGATGCGTCATCGATGCCGTGCTCGATACCAGTGCGCTCGAGGGGCATCCGCCCGTCACTATCGTCGACTGGAAGACGGGGCGTCGCCCGCGGCCCGAACAGCTGGACTCTCGCACCTATCAACTGGCGCTCTACCGCTTGGCATGGTCAGTTGCGAAGGATGTGCCATTGGATGATGTCGGCGCTGTCTTCTACTACCTCGGAGAAGACAGCCCCGATGAGCGCGAACTACGCGCTCCCGTGATGGAAGCCGAGCAGCTTGCCCAGCACATCTCCGACCAGCTTGCTGAGGGAGCTGAACGCTCATCTGCGAGGAAGTCGGCGGCGGTTTCTTAGGATTCGGTTTCTTAGGATTCGGTGTCAGGATCTTGCGTGGTGAACCCGGCGTCGTCAGCTGAGTCAACGTCGGCAGGCTTGGCCTGGCTCACGGACCACGTCGGGCCGGGGGCCAGCTCGGGATCGGCCTCGACCTCGGCGGCGAGGTCATCCATCATTGCGCGTGCGTCGTCGACGATACCGACATCTCCGCGGCGAGCACCGAATAGCATCCATCGTGCTAACGCGAGCTCGGAAATGAGGACCACCCTGTTATGGAAGTGGTCAGTGGGTTCCTCGCCCATGGCGTTCGAGTACGACCCGATGAGGGCGTCGAAGAGCTCCTCATCGAGAATCGACACGAGGGAGGCGAAGTCGAAGGCAGGATCCCCAACATGTGCAGAGCCGAAACCAAGCACACACGAGATCGAACCGTCGGACCACATGAATTGATCCGAACCGATATCGCCATGTACGACCCGTGGTTCAAAATCCCAGAGCTCAGTGTGTTCGAGTGCGTTCTCCCAGCGGCGACGCAATACCCCGGGCAGGGGAGTGGTGGAATCTGCATCATGAAGATCGGCGAGCAAGCGGCGCCGGGAAGTTTGAGCGTCGTATGAGGGCAGGCCTGCATTTTCAATGGTCTCCACAGGAAGCTGGTGGATCGCGGCGAGGGCGCGGCCTAGTTCGTGGGCGTCAGACTGAGTAAGACTCTCGAAATCGTGGTCGCGGCCCATCGGCGAGATGTAGGTGACCGCGCGGCCGACCTTAACCTGAGCAAAGCCAGCCGGGCGTACGACGTCGAACGGCAACAGCCCATCGCGCAGTGCTTCAAGAAGGCTTGGCGCAATGGCCGCCTCGGCCTCAATCATCGTGGCGGCAATGGTGTGAAGCGGATATTTGACGATCCACCGCCGACCCTTGGCATCGACCACTCCGCCGTATTGGAAGTCCTCGGTGCGCGTGTATGGCCCGCGAACGCCCACAGCCTCGAGGCCGTCTACAGCGGCAACGGCGAGGGCGGCAAGTTTGAATGGAGTCGTATTCACCCCTCCACGGTATCTGGCTACGCGAATAAAGGGCGAAACTACACGCCCCGGTGGTGCTTTTACTCTTCCGCTCCGGCAAGCATCGGGCGAAGATTGAACCACGAAAGTTGGAACAATCCGGGTTGATGGGGGCACGTGGGCAGTGAGGGCCCACGGCGTCGAATAGGGTTGCGTCATGTCTGTTTCGAGAAATTCTTTAATGGCTGCGGCGGGTGGCCTGCTCTTGATTGCTGCGATCCTGCTCGGTCTGTGGTTCTTTAACGGTGACCGGGTCGGCGAGCCGGTCGATGCGGCGTCATCGAGTGCCAATGAATCCACCGACGATGTGGTCGTGAGCGAGCCAACCGCAGATGATGACCCAGACCGTGAACAGGCTGAGCCAAGCCAGGGGAGTTCGGGCGAACTGCCCGCGGAGTACGTGACGGACACGGACGAGGCGTTAGCGGACTACGTTCCGTATGTAGGCGGAACGATGGATTTCGGGCCTGAGGTTAGCGGGATTATCGCACCGGCATGTTTGCCGAGTTCGTACGCGGACGATAATGGCACCGAGATGGAGTACTCGTGCATGGGGAGCGGCGCCGCTGAGATCGTGCACTTCGGGGTGTTTTCCTCGCAGGTGGCGGCAGACCGCGCTCTGGACGATTATCTGTCAGTCAAACCGGACATTAGCTACGTGTTTGAACAAGCGGACGCCGACAACTGGGTGATCCTCGTCGGTTCGGAAGAGGCGCTCGCGGTGCTTGAGGGACGTGGCTATAAAGTTCTCGCCCTGCGGTGACAGCTTTCATCCGACGTACCTAATTGAGGTGGACGCACGTTAATGGGGTGCTTTTTGCGCTTTAGGTACGTCGCCTAGGGTGAGTGAGGTAGGTGCCCTAGGGGGAGCGCGGTTCTGTTTCCATTGGACGTACCTAATTGAGGTGGGCGCACGTTAATGGGGGGCTTTTTGCGCTTTAGGTACGTCGCCTAGGGTGGGCGAGGTAGGTCCCCGAGGGTAAGCGCTACCGTTGGCACGGTTGCGCGGCTGTAAATCCGGTAGCCATAACAGATTCCAAATTGTTGCGCCTCTCTTTTCCACAGCTGTGTATTCGGACGACCCGGCGCCTGGCTACCTCTTAACTTTGGCTTGT
>JAAYGH010000122.1 GCA_012727825.1 Trueperella sp. | reverse complement strand
GCGCGCCATCATCTACCGTCGCCGCGAACACATCCCTGCTGACATCGGCACCGCCGTCAATGTTCAAACCATGGTGTTTGGCAACATGGGCGAAGGATCCGGCACGGGCGTCTGCTTTACTCGCGACCCCTCCACGGGCCATTCCGGTATCTATGGTGACTACCTTGAGGACGCTCAGGGCGAGGACGTCGTGGCGGGTATTCGTAACACCCTGCCATTGTCGGCGCTCGAGGAACTCGACAAGAAGTCCTACGACGAGCTACTCGCCAACATGGACCGCCTCGAGACCCACTACCGCGACCTGTGCGACATCGAGTTCACCGTCCAGCGTGGCAAGCTCTGGATGCTTCAGACCCGCGTGGGCAAGCGGACGGCCGCCGCCGCGTTCCGTATCGCCGATCAGCTGGTTGACGAGAAGCTCATCACCCGCGACGAGGCCGTCAGCCGCGTGACCGGTGAACAGCTCACCTCGCTCCTCTTCCCGCAGTTCGACAAGGCCGCCAAGAAGGTCGAGATCTCGCGAGGCATGCCAGCATCGCCGGGCGCTGCCGTGGGCGAGATCGTCATGGATAACGCCTCCGCTGTGGAGCGCACGAAGGCTGGTGCCTCCGTCATCCTCGTCCGCCGCGAGACCAACCCGGACGACCTCGAAGGCATGGTCGTAGCCGAGGGCATTTTGACAGCACGTGGAGGCAAAACCTCGCACGCGGCTGTCGTCGCCCGTGGCATGGGACGGTGCTGCATCGTCGGTGCAGACGATCTCGTAATCGACGAAGGTGCTGGCACAGTGGACGTGAAGTCCACCGGCAAGCAGTACAAGGTTGGCGACGTCATCGCAATTGATGGTGCCTCTGGAGAAATCTTCGAAGGCGAAGTTCCCGTGACCGATTCGCCGGTCACCGCGTACCTCACCTCCGGCCTTGAAGCCGGCCTGGCAGCAGCGCCGGACGAGGGCTCGAAGGAGCTCGTCCATGCCGTGGACCGCATCCTCAAGCACGCTGACAAGGCCCGCCGCATGCGGGTGCGCGCGAATGCCGACAGCCCCGAGGACGCCAAGGCAGCCCGCGAATTCGGCGCCGAAGGCATCGGCCTGTGCCGTACCGAGCACATGTTCCTTGGCGAGCGCCGCAAGCTCGTTGAGGAAATGATCCTCGCGAAGGACGACGAGACCCAGCAAGCAGCCCTCGAGAAGCTCCTCCCGCACCAGCGTGAAGACTTCGTTGGCATCTTCGATGCGATGGACGGCCTGCCAGTCACGGTGCGCCTCATCGATCCGCCGCTGCACGAGTTCCTCCCGGACCTCACCCAGCTCTCGGTGGACATCGCCGTCAAGGAAGCCAAGGGCGAGGAGGTCGCCGACGAAGAGTACGAACTCCTGCGCGCCGTTCGCCAGAACCACGAACAGAATCCGATGCTCGGCCTGCGTGGCGTGCGCCTCGGCCTGAAGATTCCAGGCCTGATCAAGCTCCAGGTCCGCGCCATCTCCGAGGCAGCTGCCCAGCTGATCAAGGACGGCAAGGATCCGAAGCCGGAGATAATGGTTCCGCTCATCGGTTCGATCCGCGAGATGCAGATTGTGCGCGAAATGACCGAGGAAGTTATTGCCAAGGTAGAGGAAGAGACCGGCGTGAAGCTGGATATTCCTATCGGCAACATGATCGAGCTCCCGCGCGCAGCCATTTCGGCTGACACCATCGCGACCGAGTCCGACTTCTTCTCGTTCGGCACGAACGACCTCACGCAGACCGCATGGGGCTTCTCGCGCGACGATGTTGAAGGCGCGTTCTTCACCGAATACTTCGATTACGGCATCTTCGGCACCTCGCCGTTCGAGTCCATTGATCTCGGTGGTGTTGGGCCGCTCGTGGACATCGCTGTTGAGCGTGGCCGCAAGACCAAGCCCGAACTCCATCTTGGCGTATGTGGTGAGCACGGCGGAGACCCGCAGTCGATCCACTTCTTCGAGAAGGTCGGACTTGACTACGTGTCCTGTTCGCCGTTCCGCGTGCCGGTTGCCCGCCTCGAGGCAGGCCGCGCTGCGATCAACAACGAGACCACCTACCTTACGCAGCTCGATCCGCGTAACTAACCGAAGCTAGGTTTGTAGCTCGTACAAGACGAGGGCCGGCCGTTTCCCAGCAGGGAAGCGGCCGGCCTTTTGTTGCGAGTGGGATGTGGGTGGTGTTGCCGGTGTGTGGTTGATGCTGCGGGTGCTACCGGTGCGTGCGTGGGCGTGGCTGCTGCCGTCCGAAGTGTGGAACGGGATAATTC
>JAAYGH010000121.1 GCA_012727825.1 Trueperella sp. | reverse complement strand
TGGGAACACAAACGATCCGAGAGTAACGGCAAACCTAGCGAGCTAGAGTCACAGAGAAACACAGCAGCCTAAGTTTGAACTCAACAGCCAGGAGACGAATTTACACCACATCTAGGACTTGACCCGGGGCAAGCTCAGAGGCGTGTCAGCGCCAGACAGATGGCGGTGTTCGTTACGATCAGCAGGGAAACGAAGACATCGCTCGAAATACACATGAGTGCTAATAAGAGAATGTTGACTCCAGCAATGCTTAGGAGAAATGACGGCGGCCGTCAATGAAGGAAGAGGGTCGCCGTAGGGGTATCGTCTTGTATCGACACGACTTTTCAAGAAAGATGCTGACTGACGGCCGCCGTCGCCTGGTCACGGGCTCGCGTTGCTAAAAGCTGCCTGCTGTGGCCCGTACTAAGACCAACCAAATGCCCTAAGGAGACGCGATGACGCAAGTGAGTACCAACATATGACCAAGACGGGATTAGTGAAGGCGGCCAGTGTTGTGGCCGCTTTAACGATTGTGAGCAAGATCCTTGGATTCATACGGGAGACGTCCCTGGCAGCTGTTTTCGGTGCCACATCTGATACCGACGCATACCTACTGGCACAGACGATCCCACATCTTCTATTTGCTGCGATCAGCTACGCTCTTACGACAACATTCATTCCGGTGTATTCGCACGTTAGAGAAGAACGGGGAAAAGAGGCTGGCTTTCGCTTCGCCAACAACGTGATCTGGGCGCTCCTGTTTGTGGCAGTCCTGTTCGTGTTTGCGGGAGAAGCCTTAGCTGAACAGTTAGTGCGGTTTGTAGCACCGGGCTTGGACGATCCCGTTGCAAAGCTAACTGAGTACTTGAGTCGAATCATCTTCCCTATGATGCTTTTTCAGCTGCTGTCGGGGGTTGTTACCGGCATTCTGCAGGCCGACGGTGAATTTGGCGTTCCGACAGCGGCTGGCCTTGCGCAGAATGTCGCCATTATTGTTTCGATTCTTGTGTTTGGCCCCCGATATGGCATAGCGTCTGTAGCCGTGGGAACACTGGTCGGCGCCGGCCTTGCCCTATTTGTGAAACTTCCAGCACTGGCAGGGACTGGCTTTCGATGGCGCGCTGTCTTCGACCTACGGGATCCAGGGCTAAAACGGATGTTCATCTTGATGTTGCCTGCGATACTTGGCGCTGGTGCCAACCAAGTCAATACACTTGTCGACCGCATGCTTGCCTCAGGGTTGGCTGAGGGGCGTCTAACCGCTCTTAACTATGCCAACAGACTGACGCAGCTTGCTCCAGGGATCATCGGTGCTTCCATTACGACAGTGGTCTATCCCACACTGGCAAGACTTGCTGCGAAGAAGGACTGGCAGCGGTTTAGTGCAGGGGTGGTTAGCTCTCTCTCATTAGTGCATTTTCTACTTCTGCCCATAGCGGTTGGGGTGCTTGTCTTGAGGGAACCCTTGGTACGCATCGTGTACGAACGAGGAGCGTTCGATGCTGTTGCAACCAACGAAACAGCGTGGGCACTCCTGTTTTTTAGCATCGGCATTGCTGCGTTTCCCATGCAGGATCTCGTAAGCCGGACCTTCTTTACATTGCAGGACACTAAGACCCCTCTTGTATTGGGTGGGGTCACTGTGGCAACTAATGTTATACTAAACCTGCTGTTGGTGGGCCCTTTAGAACAGGGAGGGCTTGCGTTAGCCACTGTCGTCGCCACTACAGTTGGGTTAATTCTTGGTCTGTTTGCGCTCAAGCGAAGGGGCCTGGGAAAACTTACCTGGAAGCCATTGTTGGTATCCATGGGAAAAACGCTGATTGCGAGCCTTATCATGGGATTTGCGGTGATTTGGGTCTATCGCTATTCAGCTTCCTTGGTTCCGGGCCAGAGGACCGTACATGAACTTGTAAGAACAGGGTTGGCGGCCGTGTTTGGCGCCGCGCTATACCTTGCCCTGACATGGGTCTTGCGGGTTGAGGAACTACAGGTTGCAGTGAATTATGTGTTGGGCTTGAGCAAGCGACTTGGCAGCCTGCGAGCGAAGGTCGGTTAGAGTTAGTGCAGCGTCTCGCAGGAATCTAGCGGGTTCATGGCGTCGACCCAAAAGAGTACAGTCTCTGGATTGTGTGTCTGGTCATGGACGATTCGCAAACAAGGCGATAGACCAGGCAAGTTCAAAGTTATGCTGCGAGCAGGCTATAGGGAGCGTATCAGTGATCCTAATGGAATACATCCTAAATCTGTCGAGGAAGGCACGACATGGTGGTAGCTAAGAAGCCAAGGGTATCGCTCTGGGAACGCTTGACCCCAATTGTAATCGTTGAGGTCTATCTTAATCTAACCATATTGCTGTTCGCCTATGGTCCGTGGCCTTGGCCCGTCCAATCGGGGACTAAGTTATATACATTTGTTGCAGCTGCCCACATCGCGCTGCTCTTGGGCTATGTGAGCGCGTGCTTTGGACGCCCGCGTGGATACGTAGCTAGGCTATCGCCGAGGTTGATCTTCTCAGTTAGCTTAGCGCTTAGCCTTGTAGTCTTGTTGCCTACGGCGGTTGCTCGGACGGGAAAGCTGGTTCCCGACGTCCTAAGTGGGCTCAGTGACCCTGGAGTGCAGTATACCAACGTGCAAACATGGTTGCGCGAGGAGAAAGGGCCGTTTGCAAATCTGGTTGAATATATTCGGATGTTATGCGGCCCATGGCTCGCGCTGTTATTGCCCTTGACAGTTTACTACTGGAGAGATATAAGCAAAACGCAACGCGCTCTGTCGGTATCAGCCATTCTATTTCATGCTAGCACATACTTGGCCACCGGTACCAACAAGGGGTTATTTGACCTGTTGCTGATAATTCCATCCGTAATGCTCGCTGCGCATTTTTCGGGTCGTTATAGAGTTCGCTTTGAGAAGAAAATCGTTGCAATTGTGCTAGTGAGCCTGTTGTCTGCCTTCGCCATCTGGTTTTTTACCAAGGGCCAATACAATAGGCCGGGACACCCTGGTGTGATCCCGATTGTCTATTCGAAGTTGGGAATGCAGGCCGATGTGAGCAACCCTTTTATTCGATATATTCCTGGAGAACTCAAGTACGGATTGATTGCTCTAAGTAACTACCTTACGCAGGGCTACTATGGACTTTACCTGTCATTGGAGCAACCGTTCGTTGCGTCCTATGGAATAGGTCACTCGGCCTTCCTTCTTCGCAATGTAGCCACATTGACCGGCACCCCATCTCTAATGGATAGGCCATATCCATTTCGCATAGAGCCTTATGGTTGGCACCCGTTCATCAATTGGCATACAATCTATCCCTGGCTCGCATCGGATGTCAGCTTCCCCGGTACAATTATCATAGTGTTTTTCATTGGACGCCTAGCCGCAGCGGCGTGGTTAGACTCAATACGAGGGGCCAATCCATTTGCATTGGGAGCGTTAGCCCAGTTCGTCATAATGCTATTCTACTTTCCAGCCAACAACCAAACGCTTCAAACAGGCGAGGCCTGGATGAGCTTTTGGGGTCTCTTGCTCCTGTGGAAAACGACTAGACGCAAAATAGTGTTTGGGCAGGTCAGAAGAGGGTTATGAGCGTCTCTGTGAGGGGGAAGGTTGTGTTGGATCATAACAATGACGTTTCCGATGCTTCCAACTGTCGGCAAGGGAGTGAATTCGTAGACTCACCCGTGATTGCATATGTTGGAACCGTGGTTCCGCCCGAAGCTGAGGATTCGTCAATCGCAATTAGCCGGGCAGGGAATCTATTCCAGAGGAACATGCTGCGGTCTCTAAAAGCAGTGGGAGCTGCTCCTTCGGTCGTCTTGTCCCAGTTTCCGGTACCGAAGTTTCCGAGGAGTCGGAGGATATACGTATCCGGGAAATCGTTGTCAACGGATGGTATATCGCTGAGGATGCTCCCTTTCCTTAATGTACCGGTTCTTAGGCAAGTGAGTATCGGCTTCCAAGTCATCAGGTCGTTAGTACGGTGGTCTAGGAATGTTCGTGGCGCCAAGAAGGTTGTGATGACCTATAATCTATCTGAACCACCCGGCCTGTTCACACTAATAGGGGCGCGCCTAATAGGAGCAACTGCTGTTGCTGCATTGCTTGATGTGAACGTTCCAGGTGAAACCGTTCCGAACACGCTTGTACGTCGCCTAGATTTTGCCCTTCAAAACCATATCATTCCTCGCTATGATGCAGTGATAGCTATTAATGAACACATAGTGTCTGATTTGTGCCCGAGTTCCCCTCATATAATAATCGAAGGGGGAGTCACCCAAGAATTCTTGGACCTTTTTGAGGAATCGAATCCTCGAGTGGAGCCTCCCTTCACTGTTGTATTCGCCGGTGCCTTGAGTGAAGCGAATGGAATACGGGAGATGATCCAGGCTTTCAAGCTGCTTCCTAATACCGGTTTTCGACTGCAGATCGCAGGTCGGGGACACTTGGAAGATCTAGTTAGAAAGGCCTCGGATGATGATCCACGTATAGAATATCATGGTTACCTATCCCATGACGCGGTGCTAGAGATGTACAAGGGAGCTAGTGTCCTCCTTAATATGAGGTTGACCAGTCGAATCAACACCAGGTATTTTGTTCCGTCTAAGCTAATGGAGTACCTTGCAACTGGTGTCCCTATCATTACAACCAGAATTCCACACGTAGAGCGATATGCCGAGTTTGTATACGTACTCGATAGCGAGACGCCTGAGGCACTTGCTGCGATGATAAGGCGGGTCGCCAGGCTCAACCCGGAAGATCGCCTCGAAATTGGTCGTGCCGCTCGAGCTTTCGCTGCCAATAACCTGGAATGGACTGTTCAAGCCACACGAATCAGGGACTTTATTGACGGGCTGTCCACCGGTTCGTAAGTAGGTGGTGCCATGTCAGCCATCTTGCTCTTCGACTTGAGAAACTGTGAAACTAGGGAAAGGCCTGCCTGCACTTCGTCTGGCGGTTCTGAGGTGTGAGATCATGCGATACATTCTAAATGCCCTGCCACTCCGTTCCGGGGGAGGCTTGAGTCTTGGATTATCGGTTGTGAAGAACTTATCTCAAGTCGCGCCAGACGACCGTTTCTTGATTCTGGCTTCACCGGGATTCGGTTATGAGGATGCTGCGGACTCCACAGTGGAGGTGCGTACCGTTTCCTGGCCGGAATTGAGCTCAATTCAGCGGGTCAGCCTCCTCAACCGACTGATACCGAGACTGTGCAGGGAGTGGCGGGCTGATGCTCTGTTTACCATGGGAAACTTGCCTTCTGTTAGGGTTGGGATTCCACAGCTAGTCCTGTTTCACAAGTCGCACTACGTGTATCCGGATGTTTCCAATGAGGTGCTCGATCGTAGGTCACGTTTGAAGTTGACACTTGAAAGCGTGTATTTAAGATATGGTATCAGGGGCAAAACGGTGGCAGTTCAGACGGAGGTCATCCGTAAGCGGTTTATCGAGACGTTTCGTGTGGATCCACGTAATGTAGTCGTAATACCTTCGGCTGGAGATTTGAGCGGGTTTGGACACAAAGAGAAGAGCGAAGGCCCTCACGCTAGTTTCATTCGGAGTTTCGGGAACAAATTTAAAATGGTATATCTGACCCGCTATTACCCACATAAGAACTTGGAAATTCTATTGGAAGTAGCCAAGCTCGCAAAGCGGGAATCGATAAGCGACATAGTGATTTTCACCACAATCGACGAACAGGATGGGGTCAAAGCCCGGCAGTTTCTGAGACAGGTCCAGGAAAAATCACTCGAAGATGTTCTGGTGAATGTAGGCCGCGTACCGCAAGAGGATGTTCCTAACTGTTTGGCCACAGCAGACGCCTTATTGATGCCAACACTTTTGGAATCGTTTGGTCTTCCATACCTTGAAGCAATGGTCTCTGGCTGTGCAATACTGACCAGTGATCGTGACTTCTCACGGAACGTCTGCCAGGATGCTGCGTTATATTTTGATCCTCTAGACGCGCACGATATTATGCGCATTATCCTTTATGCAAGAGATAACCCGGATATAAGAGCTAGAGTCACCCGGATTGGAAAACGACGTGTTCGTCATTCATGGCCGACCTGGGCTGAGGTTACTCGCTCCTATGTCTCGGTACTCCATGACCTGGCAAGCAGCTCTAGTAACTGCAACAGGCAACTCTAGTCCACACAATCGTGTGTAGTTGCCAGGATGCTCGCTTATAAGCCGCTGTCCACTTTGAGAGAAGCGAGATAGGCAGTAGTCAAGGCAAGAAAGTCTCTACGCACAACGACGGAGGGGAACAAATATCGTGTTTCGAAACAAAACGTTACTGATAACCGGAGGAACCGGTTCCTTTGGCAACGCCGTCTTAAGTCGTTTCTTGGAAAGTGATATAGCTGAAATTCGCATTTTTAGCCGAGATGAAAAGAAGCAAGATGATATGCGGCGGCATCTACAGGATAATCGTGTGAGGTTCTATATCGGTGATGTAAGAGATTACGATAGCGTACATCAAAGCATGGTTGGTGTAGACTACGTGTTCCACGCGGCGGCACTAAAGCAAGTTCCATCGTGTGAGTTTTATCCCATGGAAGCTGTAAAGACGAACATCATGGGAACCGACAACGTGATTCAGGCTGCGGTCGCTAACGGTGTTGAGCGTGTAATCTGTTTGAGTACTGACAAAGCTGTTTACCCCATCAACGCCATGGGTATGTCAAAAGCGCTTATGGAGAAGGTGGCTGTTGCACGGTCCCGTACCTCGGGTGACACTACGATTGTCGCGACCCGGTACGGGAATGTCATGGCATCTCGGGGTTCGGTGATACCGCTGTTCATCGAGCAAATAAAGAGCGGACGCCCGATGACGGTGACCGACCCGAATATGACTCGCTTCATGATGACTTTGGACGATGCGGTAGACCTCGTTCTGTTCGCTTTCAACAATGGGAATTCCGGTGATATATTTGTACAGAAGGCACCTGCCTCTACCATCGGTGATCTCGCCATCTCGCTTCAAGCTCTCTTCAAGGTCAACACGCCGATTGAGGTGATCGGTGTACGTCACGGAGAGAAATTGTACGAAACCTTGATGACTCGTGAAGAGATGGTCCGGGCGGAGGATTTGGGACGCTATTTTCGCATCCCTCCTGACAACCGTGATCTCAACTATGAGAAGTACTTCTCGCAGGGCCATTTGCAGGCAGCTGCCACCAGTAATGGCCAGGGCCCCTCTACTGACTTGTCTGAGGACTACAACTCCCATAACACCTATCGACTGACTGTTGACGAGCTTAAGGAGCTCTTGCTAAAAGTGGACTACGTGCGCTCTGAGCTCGAACAGGCCGGGAAACTAGATGAAAGGGGCCGCTCATTGTGATGCGCGTGTTAGTCACTGGTTCCAAGGGTTTTATCGGCCGTAATCTAACCGTACGATTGCAGGAACAGGGAAAATACGAGATACTGGAAATCGATCGAGAAAACTCCTGGGAGTCGGTTGTGCAGGCCTTGGCCACGGCCGACTATGTTGTTCACTTGGCGGGAATCAACCGACCAAAGACGGAAGACGAATTCGGAGCAGGAAACGTGGGTTTCACCCAGCGGCTGTGTGCTGAGCTCGAGAGACAGGGCCGAAGTCTACCCATTCTATTCTCTTCGTCCATTCAGGCAATATTGGACAACCCCTACGGCAGGAGCAAGCGAGAGGCCGAAGAGGTCATCGCGAACTATGCTCAAAGGACCGGTGCGCCTGCAATCATATATCGCTTGCCCAATGTTTTTGGTAAGTGGTGTCGCCCAAACTATAATTCGGTCGTGGCCACTTTCTGTTACAATATCGCCCGTGATCTACCGATTACGATCTCGGATCCCAACCGTGAGCTTGAGCTTGCGTACATTGATGACGTGGTAAGGGCGTTCCTTGCTGACATGGATCTTTCGGAGCGCACCGGGGTGTACTATAGAGAGGTACCGGTAACTCACAAGACTACACTGGCAAAGTTGGCGGATACCATTCGTTCGTTTAAGGAGTCTCGTCGAACTCTGCTTGTACCGGATCATGCAGACCCGTTCACCCATAAGCTTTATGCGACATACTTGTCTTATCTGGATAGCGAGGACTTCGCTTATGATCTTGAGCAACGGATTGACGCGCGTGGTGCTCTAGCGGAGTTTATAAAGTCAAAACATGTAGGTCAGATATTTGTATCACGAACCAAACCTGGAATCACACGAGGCAACCATTACCACCACACTAAGAATGAGAAGTTTCTCGTGCTGTCAGGCGAAGCAATCGTACGCTTTCGTAGAATTGATGACGAAAGCGTGATTGAATATTCGGTACGCGGTGAAGACTTTCGCGTCATTGACATCCCACCAGGATACACACATTCGATTCAGAACGTTGGCGATACAGAACTTGTCACGTTGTTCTGGGCGAACGAGATTTTCGATCCTGAAAACCCTGATACGTATGCACTTCCGGTGATTGACGAGTAGCTTCGTATGGTCTAGGTTGGATACCATGTGCAATATGCCGGTTGGGGAGGCCATGAGAAGGTAATGAAGGTAGCCACCATCGTTGGGACTCGTCCGGAGATTATTCGGCTCTCCCGGGTCATAGCCGCCCTTGATCGCTATGTAGATCATGTTCTGATCCATACAGGGCAAAACTATGACTACGAACTCAACGAGATCTTCTTCGAAGAGCTTGAGATTCGTAAGCCTGATCACTTTTTGAATGCGGCCGGAGAGACGGCGGCTGAAACTATCGGAGAAGTGATCGCTCGCTCCGACAAGGTGCTCCGCGAGGTTCAGCCCGACGCCGTATTAATTCTAGGAGACACGAACAGTTGCTTGGCTGCAATTTCGGCAAAGCGGCTAAAGATCCCCATCTTTCACATGGAGGCCGGGAACCGTTGTTTTGATCAACGTGTACCCGAAGAGATAAACAGAAAGATCGTCGATCACATCAGCGATATCAATCTGCCATACTCTACGATCTCCCGTGAATACTTGTTGCGTGAAGGACTTCCTCCTGATCGTGTCATAAAGACAGGCAGCCCTATGTACGAAGTCTTGCACTACTACATGCCCAAGATTAAGGCGTCGAGAGTGCTTGAACGTTTGAGCCTTCAGGCGGAGGATTACTATTTGGTCAGTGCTCACCGTGAGGAGAACATAGACGGTCCAG
>JAAYGH010000120.1 GCA_012727825.1 Trueperella sp. | reverse complement strand
GTCATAGAGTGTGTCCCAACCGAGCGTGCCGACAAGACCGCCGGTCAGCGGCGGAAGCCCCTCGATCGGTTCGCTTGTCAGCTCCGACAGCGCTGAGTTGAGCGCCTCCATCGTGGTTCCCTCACGGATCAACCCTTCTGGCACGTCGCCATACCAGGTTGCGGTGCCATCGACGGCCGTCATCCATGCCCGCGAGGAGACTCCGATGAATGACCAACGAGACCACGTCCCATCCGATTCGGCACTCTCCAGAAGGAACGTACCCACGTTGGAATCAGCAAGTGCGCGGTACAGCGACACCGGCGCCGCGTCGTCGACAAGAATTTTCATGACGACAGGCACCACGCGGCGATGACGGCCCAATTCTTCAAATTCTTTGAGCTCTGGCCAAATTTGACCCCACTCGAAGCTCTTCATTCTTTACCCCTTCGGTCACAGATTGGCGAATTTTGCGCCTAGCGCTCACTATCGTCAGCGCGGAGATCGTCAGCATCGACGGCGGGAAGCGCCCCACCCTCATCGAAGCAACGCCACTTGCCGGTGTGGCACGCTGCAATTTTTTGAGTAACGGACACGAGAATCGCGTCCCCGTCGCAGTCCACCTCCACTCCGTGAACAAGCTGGAGTGCACCAGATGTATCTCCTTTGCGCCAATACTCTTGGCGCGAGCGCGACCAAAACCAGACGCGGCCAGTTGTTAGTGTTCGGTGTAAAGCCACGTCGTTCATGTAGCCAAGCATGAGCACATCGCGCGTGTCGCGGTCCTGAATGATTGCCGGAACGAGTCCGTTCCCATCGAAGGTCACTCGCAGTTGAATCCCAACGTCGAGAACATTCACAAGCGGACCTCGATACCTGCATCGGCCAGCGCCTGCTTGACCTCGGCCACTGTTAACGTGCCGAAATGGAAGACGGAGGCTGCGAGCACGGCGTCGGCGCCTGCCTGAACAGCGTCAACGAAATGCTGCGCAGTTCCCGCCCCGCCGGAGGCGATAATCGGAACCTTTACTGCGGCGCGCACCTTCTCAATAAGTTCGATATCGAAGCCGTCCGTTGTTCCATCGGCGTCCATTGAGTTGACCAGAATCTCGCCTGCTCCAAGCTTGGCCGCGCGTGCCGCCCATTCGATCGCATCCACACCAGCGGACTGTGTGCCGCCGTGCGTGGTCACACCGAATCCTGACGGCATCCCTTCTTCGCGTCGGGCATCGACCGACAGGGTGATGACGTGATGACCGAACTGAGCGGCGACTTCCTCGAGGAGTTCTGGGCGAGCCAACGCCGCCGTATTGATCCCCACCTTGTCTGCCCCGGCTTCGAGAAGTACGCGAACGTCGTCAACGGTGCGAACGCCTCCGCCCACAGTTAACGGCACAAAGACTTCGTCAGCTGCCCTACGCACGACGTCAAGGAGGATGCCACGGTTTTCCACTGACGCTGACACGTCAAGGAACGTGATTTCATCGCCGCCCATGTCGCTGTATTTGGCGGCAAGTTCGATGGGATCGCCCGCGTCCTTCAAGTTTTCAAAATTGACGCCCTTGACCACTCGGCCGTGTGAGACGTCCAGACACGGGATAACTCGGATTGCAACGCCCATGATGCTCCTTCTCTAATTACCGGATCATCGTACAGCCAATTAGGGTGTTCCCTATGACCGGCTCCCACGGAGCGAACACCGCCCGCTCTTACCACGATCTTCTCCTGCTCATTGTGCATTTGATCGACGACGCCGATCGGCCGGTTCTCGTAGGAATCGACGGTCGATCTGGTTCCGGAAAAACGACGATTGCCCGGCGGCT
>JAAYGH010000119.1 GCA_012727825.1 Trueperella sp. | reverse complement strand
GTGGATGCCGAGTGGTAATTCACCCGGATTGTGGCTCCGATCCGAGCAAGCTCGTCAAGGGCTTTACGTTCGGTGGCGCCAATATACGTGGTCGTCAAAACGCGGATGGGAATGCCCCGGCGAGCCAGAGATTCGAGGCCCGCCATCAGGGTGCGCACTCCCGTCCATTTAATGAACGAACCTAGGAGGTCCACGCGGTCGGCGGAGAACATTTCCTTCGTAATCTCAGCGGCAAGACCAGGGTCGTGAGGGCCATTCGTAAGAAGCGCGATCTCGGCAAGCGGAATCTCCGGGCGCTCGGGAGGGCCCGCTATGGAGCGCGGGGTTAAGGAGAGAAGCTGGTCGGGGGACGGAGTATTTTTCTTGGTCGTGTGCCCGGTATCTGGCTCGTATTGTCGCAATCGCGTGGCGTCCGGAAGGAGTGCTAGCAGGCTGTTGGCAATCCTGAGTCGGTCGGCGTCATCCGCCTGCGCAAGTGCCGATTCGATGCGGCCTGCTAGATGGGTAGTGAGCACATGCGGGACATCAGCGGGATCGATTGCGGTGGTGCGTGGTAGCAGATCGCTGGCTGCAAGAGCGCCTGCAAATTCTTCGTCGATGAGCCGTTCGTACAGCCCGGGCGGTAGTTGAGATGAGCCGGCGTGCGTCTGTTTTCCGCGTGATCCCTGATCTTTCACGAAACCAGGGTAGCAGCCTTGCCAGAACTCGCGCTGCCGAATATGTGGCGTGAGTCTGCGCGGATCCGGCTCGACACCGCCCTCGTTCTCACTCGACGCGTCCGCGAGCGCGGGTCTTGAACGCAAAAAACGGGGCACGGACCGCAAGATCCGTGCCCCGTGCTAGGAGTATGCGCCTACTTGGTGCGCTTTTCCAGGTAGTAGTTGATGAGACCGCGCGTGGAAGAATCCTGCTCCGCGATCGCATCCTGGTCGCCAGCAACGGCGTCGGTGAGCTCGTTGGCCATCTGCTTGCCTAGCTCCACACCCCACTGATCGAAGGAGTCGACGCCCCACACGATGCCCTGAACAAAGGTGATGTGCTCGTACAGTGAAATGAGCTGGCCCAGAACCGACGGGGTCAGCGACGGCGCCATGATCGAGGTCGTCGGCTTGTTACCCGGGAATTCCCGAGCGGTCACGAGAGCCTCATCGACGCCCTCGGCACGTACCTCATCGGCGGTCTTGCCAAACGCAAGCGCCTTGGTCTGCCCGAAGAAGTTACCGAGGAAGAGTTCGTGCTGATCGGCTTCCCCATCCTTGAGCGGGTAGGTCGGGTTCGCGAATGCGATGAAATCCGCCGGTACGAGCTGTGTGCCCTGGTGGATCAGCTGGTAGAACGCGTGCTGGCCGTTGGTGCCCGGCTCGCCCCAAAACACTTCTCCCGTGTCTGATGTGACCGGCGTGCCATCCCAGCGCACGCGCTTGCCGTTAGATTCCATCGTGAGCTGCTGGAGATACGCCGCGAAACGATGCAAGTACTGCGAGTATGGAAGGACCGCGTGGCTCGGAGCACCCGCAAAGTTCACGTAGAAGATGTTGAGCAGACCCATGAGGAGCGGCACGTTCCGCTCAGCCGGAGCGGACACGAAGTGCGTATCCATCATCCGGAAGCCACCCAGGAAATTCGAGAAGGCCTCCGGGCCAATCGCGATCGCGAGCGGCATGCCGACGGCCGAATCCACCGAGTAGCGGCCACCCACCCAATCCCAGAAACCAAACGCGTTCTTTGGATCGATCCCGAATTCAGCAACCTTCTCCAAGTTCGTGGAGACGGCAATGAAGTGCTTGGCGACGGCGCCGTCAGTCGTGGCACCCTGCTTCTCGAGCGTGTCGAGCAGCCAGGAGCGCACCTGACGGGCATTTGTCAGCGTCTCCAGCGTGGTGAAGGTTTTTGACGCGACGATGACGAGGGTGGTCTCAGGATCGAGATCCTTGAGGGTCTCCGATACGTCCGTTGGGTCAATGTTGGAGATGAAACGGCACTCGAGGCCTTCTTTGACGTATGGCTTGAGCGCTTCGTATGCCATGACCGGCCCAAGATCCGAGCCACCGATGCCGACGTTGACGATCGTCGTCAACGGCTTGCCCGTCACACCCGTCCACGAACCATCACGGACCGAGTCGGCGAACGCGTACATGCGGTCAAGAACCTCGTGAATCTGCGGGATGACGTTCTCACCGTCCACCAGCACCTCGTCACCCTTCTCGCGGCGCAGGGCCGTATGAAGAACAGCGCGGTTTTCAGTCACGTTAATCTTTTCGCCGCTAAACATCGCATCGCGACGTTCTTCAAGTTTGACCTGCTCGCCAAGCTCCAACAGAGCTGCCTTGATGTCATCAGTCAGGTACGACTTCGACATATCGACGAATAAATCGCCGGCCTGGTAGGTGAATTTTTCGGCACGGGATTCGTTTTCAAACCACTTGCGGAAATCAACGTTGAGCTCCGCATTCAGTTGCCCAAGGCGTCCCCACGCGTCGGTGAGAGTTGCATCAATCGGGGTTGTCATGTCACTCCTATTAAAAGACCAGAATGGTAGCAATATTCTATCGGAGAATCGACAATCAAATGTGAGAGAATTGAAAGACAGCTTCCGATAAAGGAGACCTCTTGGTAGACAGCACCGACACGTCGGCACCGAAAGTGAAAATAGGCATTCTCACCTCGGGTGGTGATGCACAGGGAATGAATGCAATCGTTCGAGCAGTCGTCCGGACATCGATTCAACTCGGCGCTGACCCCTACGCTTTCTTAGAGGGGTGGCGCGGTCCCGTCGAAGGCGGGGAACTCATCAAAAAGATGACGTGGAATGACGTCTCCCAAACAATCAACAAGGGTGGCACAGCCATCGGTACCGCTCGTTCAGACGAGTTTCGTGAACGCTCCGGAATCAAGAAGGCGGTCAAGAACTTCGTCAAACACGGCATCGACCGCCTCGTCGTCATCGGAGGCGACGGCACGATGACGGGTGCCAACGAACTGCGCGAGTTATGGCCTGAACTTCTTCAGGAACTCCTCGACGAAGGCGAGGTGAGCGCCGAGGAAGCCACAACCCACGAAAAGCTGATGCTCGCCGGCGTCGTCGGCTCAATCGACAACGACCTCGTTGGAACCGACATGACCGTGGGCGCCGATTCCGCCCTTCACCGCATCATTGAAGCAATCGATGCCATCCAGGCAACGGCGGCCTCCCATCAACGCACCTTCATTATCGAAGTCATGGGCCGCCACTGCGGCTACCTCGCGCTCATGTCGGCCGTTGCCGGTGGCTGCGATTACGTGTTCATCCCCGAACTTCCACCAGCCAACGGCTGGGAAGACGACCTCGCAGACAAGCTCCGCCGAGGCCGCGAAAATGGGCGCCGCGACTCGCTCATCGTCATCGCCGAAGGCGCCACGGACCGGAGCGGGAACCCGATTTCCGCCGACGACGTGCAAGCTGCTATTCAGGACCGGATGGGTGAGGACGCGCGCATCACCTCGCTCGGTCACGTTCAGCGCGGCGGTATCCCCTCGGCCTACGACCGCTGGATGCCCACCCTCCTTGGCTACACGGCCGCCTACGAAATGTTCCATGCCACTTCAGACACAGAACCTATGATCATCGGTACAGGTCGTAACAAGATCAAGCGCTTGCCGATGATGGAAACAGTGGCCAACACGCGCCAAGTAGCGAAGTTCGTCGAGAAAGGTGATTGGGATTCAGCAACCTCCTCGCGTGGCAGCCATTACCGCGAGATGGTCGACCTGTTCGAGATACTGTCGGCCCCCGAAGGCCGCGAGCCCCCAACCGATTCAAAGCGCATCGGAATCGTACACGCCGGCGGCCTGGCACCCGGCATGAATCCGGCTGCCCGTGCTGCCGTGAAGCTCGGCATTGACCGCGGTTACACCATGCTCGGTATTGACGACGGGTTCCCCGGTCTGCTCAGTGGGAATATCCGGGAGCTCAAGTGGAACGACGTGGAGGGGTGGGCGGAAGACGGCGGCGCATACCTCGGCACCCGTCGGACGATCCCCGAGATCGACAACTACTACGCTCTTGGCCGTGCGATCGAAGAGGCCAAGCTCGACGGCCTCCTCGTCATCGGCGGTTTCAAAGGCTACAAGATGGTCTACGAAATGCAACGCGAGCAGGATCGCTACCCCGCATTTAAGATCCCCATGGTGCTGGTACCCGCCTCAATCGACAATAATTTGCCCGGATCCGAATATTCAATCGGCACGGATACCACGCTCAACTGGAACACCGAAACGATCGACCGCATACGCCAGTCCGCCTCCGCCTCTCGGCGCTGCTTCGTCGTCGAGACCATGGGCCGCAAGTGCGGCTACCTCGCCTTTATGAGTGCCTTGACCACCGGTGCCGAGCAGGTTTACCTCTACGAAGACGGGGTGACGCTCGGTCAACTGGCCAAAGACACGAAGAAAATGATCCGCTCCTTCAATTCGGGCCGCCAGCTCTACCTCGTGGTCCGCAACGAGAACGCATCGGAGTACTACAGCGCCGACGTCATGGGCAACATCTTTCAAGAAGAGGGCGGGCGTCTGTTCGATGTCCGTTCGGTGATTTTGGGACATGCACAGCAGGGTGGCAACCCGACCCCATTCGACCGTACGCTTGCAGTCCGCCTGGTCAACGCTGCGATGAACAAGATTCAACAGCAGCTAGACGAAGGCCGCCACGGCTCCTACCACGTGGGAATGATTGACGGGAAACTTCAGTCGCGCCCAGCCGCCCACATGTCCGAGCTCATCGACATGGAGGACCGCCTCCCCTACGATCCGTGGTATCTCCCGCTCAAGGACGTCATGTACGTCGTCTCCGATCGGGAAACCGACGTCGAACTCACGAGGCTGCACCTCGTCGCCGACGACTAGGGAGCGCTTCGTACCACAGGAGTTTTGATGCTAGACCGGTGGGGCGTTGCCCCACCGGCCGAGGGCAAGCAGGAGCACCGCAAAAATTGTGGCGATTCCGGCGTCGTGAATTTTCGAGCGAACGCGGGGAATCGCGCCGTTCGGCAACGCGATCCGCGCAAGGGCTGACACGAGAAGTGACAGGGCAAGTGCATAAGCCGCGGTTTGTACATCCACGATAAAGGCAATCCCGATGACGGCACCGATCCAGATGAGCATCACACCGTAGACGATTGTGGGCGGGAATTTCCGGCTAGCTTCAGTCGCTTCCGTCTGCTGCGAATCCATTGTTCTCATTTCTCGCACGCTTCATCAGTGTTCTCGCGGTGTGAGTCTACTGCGCGGTGGGCGCTCAGTGCGCGAAGTGCCTCGTGTGAGTGAAGTACATCGTGATTCCCGCTGCCTTCGCGGCCGCGATGACCTCATCATCTCTGATAGACCCTCCGGGCTGTACGACAGCTCGGACTCCCGCGTCGATCAGCACCTGCAGGCCGTCAGCAAATGGGAAGAACGCATCCGATGCTGCGACTGATCCCCGGGCACGTTCAACCCCTTGCGCAAGCGTGTTCGCGCGTTCGACGGCGAGCCGGCACGAATCGACCCGGTTGACCTGCCCCATACCGATGCCCACCGTCGCGCCGCGATCGGCAAGCAGGATCGCGTTCGACTTCACGCCACGCACCGCGCGCCAAGCAAATTCGAGCTCGGTCCTCGTAGCCGCATCCGCTTCTTGACCTGCCGCAAGCTCCCAACCAGCCATAGAATCGCGTTCGGGTACAAGCTCGTCACGCCCTTGGATGACGGCGCCGCCGCTGATCGGCACCACGTCACGTTCCGGAAGTTCGGGGTCGACCTTGACGATGCGCAGATTCTTCTTCGTGCGAAGCACCTCAAGTGCATCCTCATCGAAGCCGGGAGCCACGATGACCTCAGTGAAGATCGGGGCTAGTTGTTCGGCAAAATCCTTGGTCACCGCGCGATTTGCAGCGACCACCCCGCCGTATGCCGATAGCGGATCGCACGCGTGCGCGCGCTCGTGGGCCTGGCGGATATCCTCGCCAATTGCCACACCACACGGATTGGCGTGCTTGACCACGGCCACAGCGGGATCACCGTGATCGTAGACCGCGCGGATCGCCGCTTCGGTGTCCTGATAATTGTTGAAGCTCATCGCCTTGCCGCCAAGGAGCTCGCCGTAGGCTAGGCCGGCATGCGAGCCATCACCGTAGAGCGCCGCCGCTTGGTGAGGGTTTTCGCCGTAACGAAGGTCAGCGAGTTTGGACCATTCGGTGTTCACAGATTCAGGAAGCCGGGCAGATTCTGGCGCCTGGGCGGTAGCGTTGGCACGCGCATCGGATGAATCCTCAGCCACGCTCGTACCAGCCTGATCAAACCAATCGGACACGGCGGCGTCATAGCGTGCAGTGAGCGCGAAAGCGGCTGCGGCAAGTTCGCGCCGAAACTCCGGTGTCAAACCATCCGCCAGAGCGGCGACGACCTGCTCGTACTGCGAGGGATCCGTGACGACGGCGACGTCGCGATGATTCTTCGCCGCAGCCCGCACCATCGCCGGACCACCGATATCGATCTGCTCGATAGCTTCCGCAAAGCTTCCCCCCGCCGCCACGGTTTCGCTGAAGGGATAGAGATTCACGACGACGATATCGATCGGCTCAACACCAAGCTCGGCCATCTGATCGCTGTGGATGTCGCGCCGAGCGAGAATACCACCGTGAATCTTCGGATGGAGAGTCTTCACCCGCCCATCGAATGACTCGGGAAACCCCGTCACATGCTCGACGGGCGTGACGGGTATACCAGCAGATTCGATGACAGATGCGGTGGATCCCGTGGAGATGAGTTCGTATCCTGCTTGAGCGAGAGCTGCTGCAAGGTCGGTGATTCCGCTCTTGTCAGAGACGGAAATAAGGGCGTGGCGTGCCAATGGAACCTCCTGATGCGGCGATGGCATCAGTCTACGGCCGACTCCCCCTGTGTATGGCTATTCGTCCACGTCGCGGGCTAGCTCATCACGGTCGGTAGCTTGAGCATCGTCGGTTGCACTCTCACTATCGGTCTTGGCTGCGCTGTCAGCCTCTTCGCGCCGCGCCGCCCGCTTCGCCTTAAGCTCACCGGCTTGGCCGCGGACGAACGCAATCGAGTCTTCGTGGGAGACCACCGTACCCAGGAGGAATGGGAGGCCAACCACGAGCAGTGTAAATCCAAAGAGTTCCGCTGGCACTGGTCCAGTGATCGTCATACGTTCAGGACCAATCGCACCGGAGGCCATGAGTCCAAGTACAGCCACCGTCAGCGAAGCAATCACCACCGCAATCGCCGCATTTCCGAGCGATACCTTGAGGCCTGTATCTTCACGACGCGTTACAACCACCCCGAGAACAAGGAAGATGATGGCAACCAACGCGAGCATCCACGGGATGCCGGTCGACACTGGCGGCAGTGCGCCCAACATGGGGATCGCCGGAAGCGGTGCCGATTCAACTCCAAGAACTGAAAACTGCGTGCCCTCGCCCACCGCAAAACCAGCTCCTACGAGCCATGCAAACGCCCATACGGGCGCCACAAGGAGGTACGCGAGCTGGAGCACAACGAGGCCAATACCTCCCACAACGCCAGTGAGGTAGTAGCCGTGAATTTCAACTATGCGAGACCACCCCACGATCACCCCAAGGAGGAACGCAACACTTCCAGAGATCGCGATTGCGCGAAGAAGGAGACGGGTGCGATGAGACGCGAAATAGAGCCACTCCCACCGCACCAAGTAGTAGCGGGCCGCAAATGTCGCGGTGGCAAAACCAATGCCGAAGGCGCCGATCACGGCGGGCCACCACGCACCCTCTGGCCGAATCAGAAGGCCAAGAGTTCCTACAACGGCGGCCTGAGTGATTGCAGCGGCTGCGACTTCACCCCACGAGGACACCTCGCGTTTGCGAAATGCCGCATAGCTGGCATACATCACGATGAACGTGATCGTGAGTGGCATGAGTGAAATGGGCACGCCGTCAACAGCGACCTCGCCTCCGAAGGCCGTCATCCACCAGCCGGTACCGAGCCGGGCAGCATCCGTCCAAGCGGTGTCACCGAGCGTCGGGGCCGAGGCAGTCAGAGTGTAGAACGTGACCGCCAACGTCACCATCGCCAACCATGTAAAAAACGGTGCGGCTAGGGCTCCGCGGGCGGTCGCGATTTCACGGGAGAGGTCGATGGTCTTCACCCCTCCATCGTTCCCCTAACTTCCCACACACATGGAAAGGTAGCGGCGGCGTGTTGCTCACCGTGGCAGCGCCTTGCTCGCCCGGCCCACACTGCCCGTGGTGGCTCCGTTGCACCGCGCACTGACTCTTGGCGCCCACCGCATGCAGACGACGACGGAGGCCGAACAGGTTTCCCCGTCCGGCCTCCGCCTACACGCTACAGTGCGTGAATTTTCGGTGGTGCTACTTCCCCTGAAGGATCTGGCGAGCGAGGTTGGCGGTCTCGGTTGGGGTCTTACCCACCTTCACGCCAACGGCCTCAAGAGCCTCCTGCTTAGCCGCGGCAGTTCCTGCCGAGCCCGAGACGATTGCACCCGCGTGGCCCATCGTCTTGCCTTCAGGAGCGGTAAAGCCCGCTACGTAGGCGACGACCGGCTTGGTCACGTTGCTCTGAATATACTGAGCGGCCCGCTCTTCGGCGTCGCCACCAATTTCGCCAATCATGACGATAACGTCCGTCTCCGGATCCGCCTCGAACGCTTTAATCGCGTCGATGTGGGTGGTGCCGATGATCGGATCGCCGCCGATACCGATTGCGGTTGAGATGCCGATGTCTGCCAGCTCGTGCATCATCTGGTAGGTCAGCGTTCCGGACTTGGACACGAGGCCGATCTTGCCAGGGCCCGTAATGTCCGGAGGCGTGATGCCCACGTTCGACTGACCAGGCGTGATGATGCCCGGACAGTTCGGGCCCACCAGTTGAACACCCTTTTCTTGGGCGTAGGTGAAGAACTCGGACGTATCCTTCACAGGAATGCCCTCGGTGATGATGACGACGAGGCGCATCCCGGCGTCAATAGCCTCGACAACAGCAGCCTTCGCGAATGCCGGCGGAACAAAAATCACCGACACCTCGGCGCCCATCTCGGCCTTCGCCTCGTGCACGGTGCCGAACACGGGAACGGATACGGTCCGACCCTCACGCTCGTCTTTGTCGAAGCCGATCGGCTCTACGTCGAAGTCAATATGCTGGCCGGCTTTGCGTGGATTTGTGCCGCCCACGATCTGGGTGCCTGCACCCAGCATGCGCTTGGCGTGCTTCTGGCCCTCTGAACCGGTGATTCCTTGGACGATAACCAAGTCGTCCTTCGTAAGAAAAATTGCCATTGAAAACCCCTACTTTGCTGCCAGCTCGGCTGCCTTCGCGGCAGCGCCATCCATCGTGTCCGCAAGGGTCACCAGCGGGTGGTTCGCCTCTGTGAGAATCGCGCGACCTTCCTCGATCCGGTTTCCATCCAGACGCACGACGATCGGCTTGTTCGCCGAATCACCCAGGATGTCGAGAGCCGCAACGATGCCGCGTGCCACCTCGTCGCATGCCGTAATTCCGCCAAACACGTTGACGAATGCGGATTTCACGTCTGGGTCATTGAGCACGACGTCGAGCCCGTTCGACATAACGGTTGCGGAGGCGCCACCGCCAATGTCGAGGAAGTTTGCAGGGCCTACGCCGTACTTTTCACCTGCGTAGGCGACGACGTCGAGGGTCGACATGACGAGTCCCGCACCGTTGCCGATGATCCCGACCGAACCGCCGTCAAGCTTGACGTAGTTGAGATCGAGGGCCTTAGCCTTCGCCTCGAGCGGGTTCTCCGACTCCTTATCGACGAGCAGTTCGTGATCCTCGTGGCGGAATCCCGCGTTGTCATCCAACGTGACCTTGCCGTCGAGGGCGATAATTTCACCGTCGGGCGTCTGCACCAGCGGGTTGACTTCCACGAGCGTGGCGTCTTCTTTCGTGTACACGTCCCACAGTTTGATGATGATGTCCGTGACCTGTTCTTTCAGGTCCTCGTCAAAGCCGGCCGCATCAACGATTTCTTTCGCCTTTGCCTCGTCGATCCCCACGTTGGGATCCACGCCGATGCGCGCAAGCGCATCGGGGCGCTCCACCGCAAGTTGCTCGATCTCCATGCCACCCTCGACCGAGCACATGGCAAGGTAGCGGCGCTCAGAACGGTCGAGCAGGATAGAGAAGTAATACTCTTCGGCAATGTCCGCGCCGGCGGCGATGAGTACGCGGTGTACCGTGTGGCCCTTGATGTCCATCCCAAGGATATCTGTGGCCATGTCTCGTGCTTCTTCTGCGGTGTGCGCCAACTTGACGCCTCCCGCTTTGCCTCGCCCACCGGTCTTGACCTGGGCCTTGACGACCACCAGGTC
>JAAYGH010000118.1 GCA_012727825.1 Trueperella sp. | reverse complement strand
TGTCTTTAGCCTCATTGCGTGGAACTCGCCGAGGGTTAAACCAGAAACGTGGCAGAGCCAGCCAACGCACTTTGAAACAAGCTCCGCTAATCTTGTGAAGATTCAGCCCCAAAAGTTCGTCGGCTCAGGGTTGACTCGCGCCGGCCTACGAGGCGGGCGTACCGTCGTCGCCGAAGATCTGCCCTCCCGAGTGGATGCCGCCACGAGGGAGCTTCGCTCCGGTGCAGATCTCGCATATTTGTACTGGGACAAGATTGATGCGACCGGGCACAAGTATGGCTGGACCTCCGAGCAATGGATTGCCGAGCTCGAGCACTTTGATGCCGAATTTGGACGTCTCCTGCGCACACTACCGACGGACACGCTCGTGGTGCTGACGGCCGATCACGGCATGGTTGATGTCACGGAACGTGTGGATATCCGAGATTTCGATGAGCTCGTTGCCGATGTGAACGTCGTGGCGGGGGAGTCTCGCGCCGTTCAGGTCTACACATCGGAGCCTGAGGCCGTCGCTGAACGTTGGCAGAACTTCTTTGCTGACGAGGCGTGGGTAGTCACCAAGTCGGAGGCGATCGAGGCGGAGCTTTTCGGCCCGGTCACCGACTTCACCCGAGGCGTGATTGGAGACGTGTTTGCGTTTGCGAAAGGTACGCTCGCGATCGTCGACTCCCGCTTTCAGACGCCCGGCGCCATTGGGCTCATCGGCGTCCACGGCTCCTTAACTGAGGAAGAGATGCACATCCCGCTCTCAACGAGCGTGGTCTAACACCTCGGGGTACCGGTCGAGAAGTAACGGGAATGCCCAGCGATCTAGGACTAGTTGTCCTTTGAGTACCCGAAGACGATTTCGTCCCACGAGGGCATGGCCGGCCTGTTACGGCGGCGCGCCTTCTTGGGCTTTGCTAACTCATCATCAGTGGGGGTGCCGTCAGCTTTCTCCGGGACACCGGGAAGTGTCTGTTGGCCGGAGAGCTGGTCGTCGTCCTTTTTCTTGCGTGAGGCCGACTCGGCGCTCGGTACCGAGGCAAGACTTGGCGCAGTCTCGGCACTTGGCACCGGCGCGCTATCAGCCTCGGCGGACGGGGATGGAAACTCCAAAATTGTGGCATCCACGGCAGCCTCGGGCTCGGAATGAGCAGGATGAGCACCGTCGAACTCCGGTTCGTCCGGCATGGGTTGCGATGTGCCACGCTTCGAGTTCAGAGACGCAAGCATCGAGTCGATATCCACGGGTTTGCCTGCCGAACTAGGCTGAGCATCAATGACCGAGATTTTCTCGTTGTTAGGACGCCCTGGCTCGTGAGTTGCCTCGGGGGCTTTGGGTGAGGCTGGAGTATTGGGCTTCCGCCACGGGTTGGACGGGGCCGAGATTTGGTTTTCCGTCAACCACGCGGCTTCGTCGTTACGGGCCTCCACGGTTTGCGCTTTAGTGTGGATCCTCCATAGCGCCGTGTGTTCGCGTCCACCGCTCTTGTAGCTGGCTACGAGTGTCCACGGCTCACCCTGATCGCGATACGCGTCCCACGTGATGCTCGCGGCCTCGACGTCACGGGAAACAAGTCGTGAGATCACGAGCTCCTCAATTGTCATTCCGCCTGCATCTTGTCCGAGCCTGTAGGCGCGCGCGAGTCGCGAGGTATATTCGCGCTCCGCGAAGATTGGAAACGCCAGTCCACTTAACTGGCTGGGGGGCAGCGAGGAAATTTCAGACACTTCGGTGACGCTCAGGCCGGCCCGGAAGTGTGCCTGGATTTCGCGTGGCGTAATTGGGCGCGGATCGGCGTCCTCGCTACGTTGAATATCGGTCCGCAATGCGGCACGGAGCTCGTCAGTAATCGGCAGAACATAGCGATTACCCTCGGAGTCATTCAGACTGAGCTTTTGCCCGTCCGAGAGCCCCAGCAATTCGAGCTCGATCATATGTGTTCCTCCTACAGTACTTCGACAAGCGTGCCACCTCTGCGCAAACAAGTGGCTTTCAACGGTTGGTGTGTCGACGCTCTCGTTGAGATTATCTCATTAAATCGCTATTTCACGCCTCTCCTTGTTTAATGGGGTCAGCTTTGGTACAAAGACCATGAACATTCACCGATTGAGGAACGAATATGGCAACAGATTATGATGCGCCGCGCAAGCAAGACGAAGAGCTTAAAGAAGACTCCCTAACTCAACTCAAGGCACGTAACAACGACCACCAGTCGAGCTCAGTTGAGGAGGACGAGGTTGAGGCCGCCGAAGGATTTGAACTTCCGGGTGCGGACCTGTCGAACGTGGAGTTGTCCGTTGCAGTTGTTCCTGCACAGGACGATGAATTCACATGTTCGCAGTGTTTCCTCGTTCATCATCGCTCTCAGCTAGCCTACGAGGAGGACGGCATGCCCGTCTGCGCGGATTGCGCATCGTAGGCTGAGGAGCAGATATGGCGTGGTTTTTCCGGAGGAAGAACGAAGACAACCGACCCGACACTGGCGAGGACGGCGATACCGCTTCGGATCAGGTGGTTGAGACGATTCACACAGATGGGCCG
>JAAYGH010000117.1 GCA_012727825.1 Trueperella sp. | reverse complement strand
GTTGACGGAGAACTCGACGCCGATAGCCGACGCGACGCCGATAGCCCACTCGACGTACCAGAAGAACATATCGGCACCCCGAAGACGCCCGTTCCAGTTCCCTAGAGCTTTCTTCGGCAATCGTCCGGTTCGCACTTCTTGGCTGAGGTGTGCGAACCGGACGATTTTTGTGTGTCGATGAGGAAGTTAGCCTCCGAGGATCCGATTGCGGAACTCTCGGGGTGTTTCTCCGTATTCGGCCTTAAATACTCGTGAGAGGTGTGAGGCTGTCAGGATGCCGTATCGTTCGCTGATTTCTCTGACTGACACATCTGCGGTGTTGGGATTGGCGAGATCTCTGCGGATGCGTTCCAATCGAGCTTGTTTGATGTAGTTGCCAACCGATTGACCGGCGGCTGCAAACTGACTGTGAAGATGGCGCACAGAAATAAATAACGCATCAGCGACCGTCGTCGGACCCAAATCGGGGTCGGACAGGTTCTTGTCGATAAACTCAGCAGCGCGTTCTACCACGTCCGAAATCGGGGGACCATCGGAACTGAGCTCCTCTGAGAATACGGCGATGAGCATATCAATCGCCGAGCGTAAGAGTGAGCCCGCATGCGGCCCCTCAAGAACCTCAAAGTTGATCGCTAGCTGCTCGAACAAAGGAATGGCGACCTTGCCGAGCCGGTCATCCTTCGTGATTGGAAGGGCGGTAATGCGCTTCATAGCGGAGGGCGGCACCAGAACGTACTCTGCCGGGAACTGCATAATAAGTGATCGTTGAGTGCCCGGATAATGAAGGACGTAGGGCACGTGCGAATTGTAAATGGCGAGCATTCCAGGTTCGAGTAATGCCTCGCGATCATATTGGGTGAGCGAGGATTTACCTTCGATCTGCAAGCTGAGCTTGTAGGTGGGCGGATCAGTCGGCTTGATAAAGGACGCGTTTCGATCCACGGTGTGCGGGTGAGTGTGCATGTCGAAGAGGTGAATGTCGCCGACATGCGCCAGAGAGACGTCGGCGTGAAAGTCCTCGACCGGCGTCGTAATCCTCATCGCCCCGAATTGTTGGGATGCAAGCGCTCGCAACGTCGAGAGATCAACCTCCACAGCTCCTCCTTCCAGCGCCTTTGCCGTACTATCCGCCGGCACGAGCCGAGCAGGAAAAATCAAGTTTTGTGCGCTCGACGTCAATGGCGACACGCTTACACTCGCCATACTACTCGTAAAGAACCATGAGTTTGAAAGTAGGCCACAATGACGTCCCTATCCAATGCATCCGAACTTCTTGACCTAATCCAGCCCGCCGCGGGCGAGGGTCAGGACATTTTTGACCCCGCGACCGGCGAACTCGTTGGCCGCGCCCCGATCCACACCGTTGATGATCTGAGCGAGGCAGTTGCGCGCGCAAAGGCTGCGCAACGCGGCTGGGAGAACCTTGGGCACGCCAAGCGATCCGAGCTTATGCATCAAGCCGCCGACGCCATTGAAGCAAACGCCGGCGCACTCGCCGAGCTGCTGTCTCGCGAGCAGGGTAAGCCACTAGACGGCCCGAACGCCCGCTTCGAAGTTGGCGCATGTGCCGTATGGCTCCGCTCTGCCGCCGACACCGTGCTCGAAACCGAGACTCTTTTCGACGACGAATCTGGCACCGCAACGTTGACCTACCGAGCACTCGGAGTGGTTGGCGCAATCGGGCCGTGGAACTGGCCGATGATGATCACGGTGTGGCAGATCGCCGGCGCTCTGCGCATGGGTAACACCGTTGTGGTGAAGCCTTCTGAGTACACCCCACTGTCGGTGGTGGCGCTTATTCACGTGATCAACACGGTTCTTCCAGAGGACGTTCTCCATGTTGTGGCCGGCGACCGCGAGGTTGGCGCCGCGATGTCGACCCAGGCTGACTTCGCCAAAATCATGTTCACCGGCTCCACCGCGACCGGCAAGAAGATCGTCGAATCCTCAGCTGGAAACCTACCGCGCCTGACGATGGAGCTCGGTGGCAACGATGCTGCCATCGTTCTCGACGACGTGGACCCCAAGGCCATTGCTGGCGACCTCTTCTGGGG
>JAAYGH010000116.1 GCA_012727825.1 Trueperella sp. | reverse complement strand
TTCCGGGCATCTGCGATTCGTCAGGTCGGTGGCTTTCGGGAGGATACCTTGGGCGAAGACCTCGAGCTCACGTGGCAAATTCAGGAGGCAGGCTACGAAGTGGAGTTCGCGGCGGACGCAATCATCCTCGCCGAAGTGCCTGACAACCTGCCCGCACTGTGGAAACAGCGTGTGCGATGGGCCCGCGGCCTGCTCCAGACAGCCCGCCTGCATAAGCGTGAGTTTCTCACGCCCCTCGAGTCGATGTTCCACGTGTTCCTGCCAGTCAACTTCTTCGCGCAGATCATCCAACCACTTCTCCAGCTGGTGGCCATTGTGGGTATACCGCTCCTCGTCGTCCTCGGCCTCATGGGTGCGGACAACTGGACGGCCAACCTGCCGAGTATGTGGATCGCGTTCGGTGTTGGAATTTCGACCGTGAATATCGTTCTCGCTCTCATTCTCGACCGCGCCTGGCGAAACTTCCGTCACCTCATCGCGCTTCCGCTCCTGCTGCCGTATTCGTTATTCCTCTCCTGCGTGGTGGCGAGTGCCGTGTGGAAAGAGCTCACTGGAGCCGATCAGGCGTGGAATAAACTCGAGCGTACCGGCATCAAAACGACCGTCGGAGCTGGGTAGCGGAGGGACTAGAAACTGAGGCGATATTTGGCCGGCCTGCGATGTGCAGGGGCGTCGGCTGGATATCGCCTCATTTACATACCCGGTAGAGCGCACTGTTTCCGTATGATGACATGCAACGGCTGGTCGGTTCACGCCGTGAATACTTGGGCGTCGGCCCAAATGGCCACTGAGACTGCGGTGGCGGCGGCTCGTAGATGAGGAGATTGAATGATTCGCGTAGCAATCAACGGGTATGGAAATCTTGGCCGGGGAGTCGAGCTCGCACTGAGCCACGCGCAGGACATGGAGTGTGTGGTCATCTTTACTCGGCGCGATCGAGGATCTTTGACCACGCTCGGTGCGCCCGTCGCACACGTGACTGAGATGGCTAACTACGTTGGCAAGGTCGACGTCGTGATCAACTGTGGCGGTTCCGCAACGGATCTTGGTACGCAGAGCCCTGAGGTTGCGAAGCATTTTAACGTCGTCGATTCCTTTGATAGGCACGCGAAGATTCCTGAACACTTCGATGCGGTGGGTTCGGCAGCTGAGAAGGCCGGCACACTCGCACTGATTTCAGCAGGCTGGGATCCGGGGCTGTTCTCGGCTCTTCGCGTGCTCGGCGAGGCCGTGCTCCCCAACGGGTCGACCACCACGTTCTGGGGGCCTGGGGTGTCTCAGGGCCATTCGGATGCGGTCCGCCGCATTGATGGCGTGGCTGACGCCAAGCAATATACCGTGCCCGTGGAGGCGACGGTTCAGGCCGTCAAGGATGGGCGCGATGTGGAGTTAGCTCCTCGCACGATGCACAAGCGCGACTGCTTCGTCGTGGCCGAGGAGGGGGCGGACCTTGAGCGCATTGAACGGGAGATCGTGGAGATGCCAAACTATTTCTCCGACTACGACACCACGGTCACGTTTATCTCCGCGAAGGAGCTCGCCCGCGAGCACGCAGGTATGCCGCATGGCGGCCAGGTCATTAGGGCAGGCAAGACCGATAACGACGTCGAATCCACGATCACCTACCAGTTGCAGCTTGGCTCGAACCCGGAGTTCACGGGTTCGGTGTTGGTGGCAGCGGGACGTGCGGTGGCCCGCATGGCTGCGCGTGGCCAAACCGGAGCGGTCACCTTGTTTGATGTGACGCTGACTGATCTCTCGCCCGTATCCGCCGGGGACCTCCGCAAGAACTACCTCTAAGAATCGAGACTGCGGGCCACTTTCTCGTCCGGCCGTCAATGCTCGCCGATACCCGTCGGTCCTTTGGCGCCCACTCATGATGCAGCTTCCTGCTCCCTGCGCTTCGTCACGCACCTTCCTGCTCCCTGTGCTTCGTCATGCACCTTCCTGCTCCCTGTGCTTCGTCATGCACCTCCGTGCTTGGTGATGCACCTTAAGACGGTGTTTAGGTGCTCTTTGATGCGGGCAGGTGCTCTTTGAAGGAGGGGGATCTCGCACAGCACTCTCAATCGCACAAAAGGGTCCCCGCACATTGTGCGGGGACCCTTTGACTTAGTGGCTTAGCGGCTCAGTGACTCAGGAATCTGCTGACGGCGCGGAGTACGAATCCACTGAATCGGCCGAGTCCACCTGGTAAACATTTGGCTTTGGCGCGGGGGCTGGTGTCGGTGCCACCTTTTGCGGAGCGGGAGTCGGAGTAGTCTTCTGAGGCGCGGGAGCAGGTGCTGTGGTCGGTGCCGGAGCAACGGTGGACGCCGACACCTCCGATGGCGCCTCGGTGGTCTCATCGGCGGCATCCGATGAGGTGGAATCCGCGGGCGCAGGAATCCGAACGGTGGTCCCGCGATCGCGCGCACCATGATCGTCGGCAACGGCGAGGCCCGCACCGGCGGTGATCAGCACTGCCGCCGCAAGTGAGCCCGTAATCGTCCAGAGCTTCTTCTTTGTTGCCACGATTCCTCCTGCTACTAATCTAACTGAATCTCGACGCGTGCTTCTCGTGATCTACGAGGTGAGGAGCGGGCCCGGCCACACGCAAGCCGGGCCCGCTAGTTAAGGGCAGATCAGGAATCTGCCGACGGTGCCGAGTACGAATCAGCCGAGTACGGTGACGGAGCCGAGTAGGAATCGGCCGAGTAGACCTTTGGTGCAGGAGCCGGCTTTGCCTTAGGAGCCGGTGCCTTTGCGCGAGAAGGTGCCGGTGCTGGCGCTGGTTTCGCCTTCTGGACTGGGGCAACTGCGCGGGCGGGGGTGTCTGCGGACTGCGCCGACACTACGGACGGTGCTGACGGGACCGCAGTCGTCTTGGTGTCAGACGCGGACGGGGTGGACGGAGCGGAGTCCGCCTTCGTCGTCTGGGTTGCCTGATCGCCAGGAACAGTGACGGTGTTGTTACGGTCGCGATCGCGGTTGCTATCGTCATTTGCCATTGCGAGGCCTGCGCCGGAGGTGATGAGTACTGCGGCGGCGAGAGAGCCGGTGATCGTCCAAAGCTTCTTTTTGTTGTTCATGATTGTGCCTTCCTATCTCGCGAACCGCTGTCGTTATCGGATCGCCGTTGTACTAAGTATGAAATGCGAGTGTGAAAGGACAATGGGCGTGAACATGAGGAAATTTTAATAAACCTTAGAAATGTGAGCGTGCGTGATTGACGGCGGTGCGCACGCGCGGATTCATATCCCCGGCTCCAGAATCGGGTAGCTGATCGACCGGAAACCAGCGCACGTCGTGGGATTCGTCAGACACAACGACGACGGCGTCCCGTTCGGCCAATGCCACGAAGCCCACGTCCCAATGCTCCCGGCAGATGGCACCGAAGCCGCCGCCAAGCTCGTGGATGTCGATGTCCGAGGGTATAGGGGAGAAGTCGGCAAATGCTTCCAGTCCGGACTCTTCGCTTCCTTCGCGCCAGGCGGCCGCCGCGAGCGAGGCATCTTCACGCTCAAGGTGCCCACCAAATTGCAGCCACATCTCTGCTTTCTTGTGGAAGGTCAACAGGACCTCGGTGAGGTCGGTGGATAGAACGAACAGCGAACTTGTCAGGTGCATCGGATGCCCGCCCTTAAACAGCGCGCCCTCACCATACTCGTGCACGAGGCCGCGGAAAGTTTCAAGTGAATATCGCGCACCGTCGTCGGCGGGAGTAACACTCCACGCGTGCAGGTCGTTAAGGACGGAATCGGGGGTCATCATCATGGAGCAACTCTATAAAAACATCGGCCCAGCGGGACACCTAAGTCAACCACTGAGCCGAAGCGCGCCCGGAGGGATTCGAACCCCCAGCCTTCTGATCCGTAGTCAGACGCTCTATCCGTTGAGCTACGGGCGCTTTGTTCCTGAGAACGTCGATAAGTCTACGCGTCCATGGCGTGAAAACGCCAATCACGCAATAGTGTTCTTGCTTACGGGGGGCCGGCTGGTCCCGTGATTTGCGGGCAATCCTCGGTATGTAACGTGTGGCCACCCGCGGACGATTGGGCAGAATAGGATAGTGGCATGAGTAGTGCGAAAAACCTTTGGTCTACGTGGCACGCCGAGCATGAGCGCCAATTCGGCGCCGATCTCGGCTGGTTGACTCTCGTTTCTTACGAGTGGCTGGGTTCGGAGCCAGGCAGGCTCGAAGACTTCCCGGGGGTGTGGCACGTGTCCGACGACGCCGTGACAGCAACATTCGTGAGCACTGACGGCGTCGAGCGCGGCGGCGAGCCCGTGGTCGGTGACGTGCTGATTCAACTGCCCGACGAAGGGTCTGACATGACGTTGAGTCAGGGTTCGCGCCATGCGGAGGTGGTCCGACGAGGTGGCGATTATGCAGTGCGTGTGCGAGATTCTGATTCCCGCACATTCCAGAACTTCGATGGAATTCCGACGTTTGACTACACCGAGGATTTTGTGACGTCCGGCGTGGCAATTGTTCGGGAGCCCCAGCAGATGAGCAGGGCAACAGCATGCCGGGATGTTCAGGCCGAAGCGACCGTCGTCGCCGACGTGCATATCGAACTCCCGGAGGCCAAAAGCGCGGAGGCAAACGCCGTTATCCTGGGCGTCGAGGGAGATCTTGGCGGGGAACTGTTGCTCATCTTCCACGACGACACGAATGGGCGCGAGACGGCGGACTGGCGCCATGTGCCCATTCGCTCCCCGTGGTACGGAGAGGATGCCCCGGCGCCGGGCGAGGCGCGCGACGTGGAAATCGACTTCAACTTTACGCTTAACTTTCCCTCGGCCTACACGCCGTACGGCACGTGCCCACGCCCGCTCGCGGACAACCGGATCCCGCTGGCGATTGAAGCCGGCGAGCGGCGGCCCTAATCGCGAGGCTGCCCTGATCGAGAGGCTAGCCGAGATGTGAACGGCCCCGGCTGCTATTGCAACCGGGGCCGTTGAGCTAGTTATTCGCTAGATCGTGATACCGAGGATCATCGGTCCGAAGACGAGGGTCCAGATGGTAATCAGGACGATGCCGATGATGTTCAGCCAGACACCGGCCTTGACCATCTGGGCGATCGTTATGTAGCCGGAGCCGTACGCGATGGCGTTCGGTGGTGTTGCAACAGGGAGCATGAATGCACACGTTGCCGCGAGCGCCACCGGGATGACGAGCAGCTGGACGTCCACGCCCATACCGAGCGCAACCGCGCCGATGATGGGGAGGAACGCCGCGGCCGTCGCGGTGTTCGACGTCATCTCCGTCAGGAAGATCACGATCGCCGCCACGCCGGCGATAATGAGGATGGTTGGCAGGCCTTCGAGAGCTGCCGCGCGCTCGCCAATCCAATCGGACAGGCCGGTCTTGCCGAAGCCAGCCGACAGTGCGAGACCGCCACCGAACAGGAGAAGCACGTCCCACGGAATGTGCTTGGCTGTATCCCAGTCGAGGATGGCAACGCCCTCCGAGGGCTTGGCCGGGGCAATAAACAGAACCATGGCGAGGATCATGGCGATGGTGGTATCGCCAACAGGGCCGTCCGTCCACAGGGTCGGGATGAGAATCCAGGACAGCGCCGCCGCAATGAAGATTCCGGCAACAGTCTTTTCCTGAGCCGACATCGGGCCCATCTTCTGAAGCTCGCCGTGAATCAGCTCGCGCCCGCCCGGGATCTCGTCAATTTCGGGCTTGTAAATGCGAACCAGGACCTGCCATGCGATAAGCAGGAAGAGCCATGCGAGCGGGGCTGCGAAGACCATCCACAGGCCGAAGTTCAGCGTGATGTCGTGGTTGTCCTGCAGGTATCCGCGAAGCAGAGCGTTCGGCGGCGTGCCGATGAGGGTAGACAGCGAGGCGATCGACGCCGCGTAGGCGATGCCGAGCATGAGCGCGGTGCCGAAGTTCGACAGCTTCTTCTCGCCCGTCTCGTCCTCGACGTGGCCGATGGTCGCGAGGACCGAGATGCCGATCGGGAGCATCATGACGGCCGTAGCGGTGTTGGACACCCACATGGACAGGAATCCGGTTGCCACCATGAAGCCGAGGACGAGCCTCTTTGGCTTCGTGCCAACCGCTAGAACGATCGTGAGCGCGAGTCTGCGGTGGAAGTTCCACCGTTGCATGGCCAGCGCGAGGAAGAATCCGCCCATGAACAGGAAGATCGTGGACGACGCGTAGGAGCTTCCCACGTCGGAGTAGCCCATGATGCCAAGGAGCGGGAACAGCGTGACGGGCACGAGTGCGGTGGCTGCGAGCGGAATGGCTTCCGTCATCCACCACACGCCCATGAGGATGGCGATGGCTGCGGTCAGCGCAATCTTGTCGCCATCAGGTTCGATTTCCTTGGCGGTCAGCTGCGCCGTGAGGTCAGCCGACAGTTCCTTGGGGAAAATGAAGTAAACGATGAGAGCGAGGACAACGCCGAGCGCTAGGCCGCCAAAGTGGCGAAGCCAAGGCCGGCCTGTCGGCATGATGGTCTCGTCGGAGTCATCAAGCTGACCCTCTGAGACGGCTGAATCCCGATGGAGTTCTGGAGTTTTCATGTGAATTCCTCTTTTCTGTGTGTGCGAAAAATTAGAGGACTGATATTAAATGTTGGCCCGGGCGTCATTGCCGCTGGGCACACGCGTGGCATGCGCCACATGCTTGCTGAAAACTATACGATCGAAAACGCGGCGGGAAAGCTTTGATGTCAAGATGTTATAGAATTGTTATCGAACGTCTCGCCTAGCGGGCTTTTTCGTCGCAAACCGGGAATTATTTCATCGCGAAAGTAGTGTTAAATCGCGGTTGTCTGACAATTTTCACAACGACGACGGTCGCGTACGCCGAGCCTTATGCACGCAGTTCCCACCACCCGCCACTTCACAGATGAGGGGCGGTAGAATCGATTTCGAGGGTAAATGTCCGAATCGAGGAGGGGCAGTGACCGACCGTGCCGATCTCTCTTCGCCTGCGAGCGTCACGCGTGTGGACGCGGGCCGCACGCCGTCGTCGTTGCAACCGCAGGACCTGATTGACCGCTATCCCGCAGACCTGCAGCCGGACGCACGCGCCCTGTTCGATCTTCTGTGTGAGGTGACGGCGTGCGAGGCTGTGATGTGGGGTCCGTCCGTGGTCGGGTTTGGGCAAAAGAAGCCGGCGGTGCACCCCGAATCTCCCGACGACGGCTTCGAAATCGGATTTAGCCGCCGCGATCGCCGCTTGGTGATCGTGCTGCGACGGTACTCCGACTACTACGCCGACATCCTCGACCGGCTCGGCGGGGTCCCGACCGGCAAGAATGCTATTTTGCTTCCCTCGTTTAGTCAGATTGACATGGACGTCTTGCGCGAACTTCTCGAATGCGCGTGGGCTGATCGGACGCGGGCTGGGCAGTAGGCCCCGTCTCTGAATGTGGGAAATCGCGGTTTTCTGCGTGGAACTGCGGTGTCCGAATTCGACTACTGACCATGAACGCAAAGATTCTCGCCGCCGGCGCTGCACTTGTCCTGTCCCTCGCCGCCTGTTCAGACGAGCCGGAAACTCCGCCGACCACCACCGAGCCGACCACCGAGCAACCCACCACGGAGGAGCCCACGACCGAGGATCCGACGACGGAGGAGCCGACCACCAAGGAACCCGCCGCGGCCGATGGCGAGTTGTCTGGGGGGCTCGCCGAGTACCTCCGGATTGAGGCGCACGCGATGGACACCCTGAAGGAAAACCCGGAGTCGGGTTCCCTGTTCAATGAGCTCTTCAGTGATTTTTGGTCAACGGGCGAGCAGACCGATGAGGTCTCCCGCGTCGTTACCGAGTACGTCGTGAAAGATGCGGCGAGGTCTGCGTCATCGAATCTCAGCCGATTGAGTCGACCATCACCGTCTGCCCGTAGGGAGTAAGCTACCTGCCATCAGGTGGCGTATTTGGAATCTGAGCCAGCTAGCATGGTCGCATGAGTCCTCGGAAGATAATTCTCGATTGCGATCCTGGCCACGACGACGCGGTGGCGATGCTGCTGGCGCAGGGGAGTCCGGCGATTGACCTGCTTGCCGTGACGACGGTGGGCGGTAATCAGACGATGGAGAAGGTCACCTATAACGCCGCCCGCTTGGCGAGCCTCTATGGCATCACCGCGCCGGTCGCGGCCGGCTGCCCGCGCCCGCTCGTCCGTGTTCGGGAGGGAGCTCCCGAGATTCACGGCGAGAGCGGGATCGACGGCGTCGAACTTCCTGAACCGGTGGAGCTGGATCGCCGCCACGCAGTGGATCTCATTATCGACCTCATCATGGAGCACGAACCGGGCACGGTCACGCTCGTCCCGACCGGCCCGCTCACGAACATCGCGCTCGCCGCGCGCAAGGAACCGCGCATCGTCGAGCGCGTTGCCGAGGTGGTGTTGATGGGTGGTTCCATGGGGGAGGGCAACTGGACGGCCGCTGCCGAGTTCAATATCTGGATCGATCCCGAGGCGGCGCACATCGTCTTCAGCGAGGCCTGGCCAGTGGTGATGGTCGGGCTGGATCTCACCCATCAGGCGCTCTACACGAAAGACGTGGCTGCGCGGCTCGAGAATCTTCACGCGCCCCTTGGCGGCTTCATGAAAGACCTCTTCGCGTTCTTCACCAAGACCCACCTCGACCACTTCGGCATGGCCGAACCTCCGATTCACGATCCGTGCGCGGTCGCCTACTGCATCGATCCCACGATTGTTCAAACGATCCGCGTGCCGATTGACATCGAGCTCGGCGGCGATCTGTCAGTCGGCCGCACCATCGCCGATACGCGCTTTGCCGCAGACGAGGACTGCCACACGTGGGCCGCCACGAGGCTCGACGCCGAGCGGTTCTGGGATCTCATCGCCGACGCCGTCGTTCGCCTTCCGTAACCGGCCCGGCAATCCGCCGGTCGCCGTGCGGCGCTGCCCAGGAGTGCCACCCGCCCAGCAGTGCGAGCGCCGGCCGATCGGACTAGGCTGTTCCTAGGTCTCAAGGCGACCCGATTGGGAAAGAGGACGACATGAGAGCACTGGTCAAGCCCACCGAGGGGCCAGGCTTTGAACTACGAGATGTCCCGGAGCCTACTGCCGGCCATGGCGAAGTCAAGATCCGAGTCATGCGAGCTGGTTTGTGCGGAACGGATTTGCACATCCAGTCGTGGGACGATTTCGCGGCCGAACATGTGAAGCCCGGCCAGACGATCGGCCACGAGTTCTACGGCGAGATCGTGGAGATCGGCCCGGGCGTGGCGCAGGGCAATGGCCGCGATGAACTTCATGTGGGTCTGCGAGTATCCGTGGAAGGCCACGTTGTGTGTGGCCGCTGCCGCAACTGCCGCGCAGGCAGACGGCACATGTGTATGCGACCGGTGTCGATCGGCGTCGATCGGGACGGCGCGTTCGCTGACTACGTCGTCGTGCCCGCCGCGAACGTGTGGGTGCAGCCGGGCACCATCGACCCCGAGCTCGGCGCCCTCTTCGATCCGCTCGGCAACGCCGTTCACACCGCGTTCCAGTACCCACTTACCGCTCAGGACGTGCTGGTGACGGGCGCGGGGCCGATCGGCATCATGGCCGCGGCCATCTCGGCGCATGCGGGAGCCCGCAATACCGTCCTGACCGACATCAACGAGGACCGCCTCAAGCTCGCCGGAGCCATTGACGGCGTCGTTCCCGTGAACGTGGCAAACGACGACCCGCGCCAGCACTTCCCGGGCTTAGGGATGACGGAAGGGTTCGACGTCGGGCTAGAAATGTCCGGAAGCCCAGCGGCGCTAACCTCGATGATCGACCTGTGTAACCACGGCGCGAAAATCGCCCTTCTTGGAATCCCCGCGCGGCCGTTCGCCATCGACTGGAACGCGCTCATCGTCCGCATGCTCACCGTCAAGGGCGTGTACGGGCGCCAGATGTTCGACACGTGGTACCAAGCCACCTACCTGCTGACCAGCTCGGAGAAGTTGCGCGAGCAGATCCGGTCAATCATCACCCATCGGTTCGCGCCGGAGCAGTGGGAAGATGCGTTTGAGGCGGCGCGCTCGGGCAAGTCGGGCAAGGTCATTTTGGAATGGAGTAACTGATGTTTACGATTCGCGAGGAACTCGCTGGCACCCTCGAGGAGATCCGCGAGGCGGGCCTGTACAAGAACGAGCGTTATATCACCACCCCGCAGTCGGCGAGCATTTCGACGACGACGGGCGATTACCTGAACTTTTGCGCCAACAACTACCTCGGGCTTGCCGACAACGAGCAGATCGTCGACGCCGCCCGGCGCGGTCTCGACGAGTACGGCTATGGAACCGCGTCCGTCCGCTTCATCTGCGGAACGCAGACGATTCACCGCGATCTCGAGCGCAAGATCGCCGAGTTTGTGGGCAAGGAAGATTCCATTCTCTTCCCCTCCTGCTTTGATGCGAATGGCGGCATCTTCGAGGTGCTGCTCAGCAAGGATGACGCCGTCGTCTCCGACGAACTAAACCACGCCTCGATCATTGATGGCGTGCGGCTGTGCAAGGCCAAGCGCTTCCGCTACAAGAACTCAGACATGGCGGACCTGCGCGCGCAGCTCGAGGCCGCGCGCGAGGCTGGCGCCAGGCGCATCCTCATCGCCACCGACGGCGTGTTCTCCATGGACGGCTACTTCGCCAAGCTCCCCGAGATTTGCGATCTGGCCGAGGAGTTCGGTGCGATGGTCCTCGTGGACGATTCGCACGCCACGGGCATCGTTGGCGAGCACGGCGCTGGCACCCACTCCATGCTGGGAGTGGAGGACCGGGTGGACATCCTCACCGGCACCCTTGGCAAGGCGCTCGGCGGGGCGTCGGGCGGATACGTTGCCGGGCCGCAGGAAGTGATTGACCTGCTCAAGCAGCGGGCGCGGCCATACCTATTCTCCAACGCGGTGGCTCCCTCGCTGGTAGCGGGATCGTTGGCCGCACTCGACATCGTCCGCGACGGCGACGACCGGCGCGAGCGCCTTCAGCACAACGCCAAGCTCTTCCGTGAACTCATGGAAGAGGCTGGCTTCGAACTGCTTCCTGGCTCGCACGCCATCATCGCCGTGATGTTCCCCGGCGACGACGGCGCGCGGCTGGCCGGCGAGATCGCCGAGAAGATGCTCGACAACGGCGTCTACGTCACCGCGTTTTCCTATCCGGTGGTTCCGCTGGGTCAGGCGCGTATCCGCGTCCAGCTGTCCGCGGCCCATTCCGACGACGACGTTCGAGCTTGCGTCGACGCGTTCACAAAGAGCCGCGACCAGGTAGCCTGACTGCCGGGGGTCTGACTGCCGGGTGGCGCTTAGAACTGGAAGTCGGTCGAGCCCACCGGAAGGTAGTAGACGCCGACGATCGCGTCGTCGTTATCGAATGCAACGCGACCTTGGAGTTCGCCAGCTTCCTGCTTGATCGTCGTGACCACAACGGCCACGCCGAGCATCTTGCGGGAGAGCTTTTGAAGAAGGCCGGCCTCGGGCGAAGTGCCCTTCGGTGCGGTGACGAATGTGTTCTCGAATCCCTCGAGCTCGCCCTGTTCCGAGAGAGCTTGCGCCCACACGGATGAGAGCACGTCCCACGAGAGTTCTTCGCGAACCCTGTGGTGAAGCATGGACATCGTGGCTTCCTCGTTGCCGTTGGCAACGTTGGTGAAGAAGCGCTGGGCAAGATCGGGGTACTGGTCGACTGAACGCTGAGACATTGTTTCTCCTGTCGTTGGCATGACGGGTTTGCCGAATCGTTTGAAAGCGGCTTGGCGGGAGATACCGAGCACCTGCCCGATGTCTGCCCATGTTGAACCATTGGCGCGGGCTTCCAAAACTGCGTCTTGCAGTTGCTGGTGAGCGTCCTCAATAGCCTGCTGTGCGGAAAGAATCTTGTCCATGAAAGTAGTCAACCAAAGGTTTACGCCTCGTGTCAACCCCGAGTTGACGGCGGGCTCGCCCCGCCGTCCGCCCCATTCTGCAGATGGTGCAAGTTCTGGCTAAACGGGGCAGGAAGTTCCTGCCCCGTTTGGTGGGAACCTGCCCGGTCTGTGTGGTGCTGGGTGCATCCTGCCGTGCACACTCGGCAGCCCCGCCCGGCCGCACCTAACCTCAAAACGGCTTGATAGCAACGAAAAGCCCCTCCCGAGTCTCCTCGGAAGGGGCTGCGCGCGGAGATAGAGGGATTTGAACCCTCGAGCCGCGTATATGCGACTACTCCCTTAGCAGGGGAGCGCTTTCGACCACTCAGCCATATCTCCAAGCCTCACAAGAATAGCCGATTCACCGCTTCGGTTGCCAACCGGCGCTTCAACTTCCCCCACGGGGCTATAAAGGAAGTGGGCTGGTATGGGTCCGACGTTGACGCCATTCGGAAAGAACCCCTCGTGATCGCTGCAAGCGCAGTCAAGGATTCACACAATCAATGAATGTGTGAATGAGGCAGGCCGTGTGCTTGAGTGTCTGACCTGCGAAAAGACCTGCGTCGCTGGTTAAACGCGCGTCGAGTTTTCGCTCCATTGATTCTCTGATGGCGGATTCATCTACTTATTTGAGCGTATTTCGTGGATGCTTAGTGAAATTGATCAACAAATTTGGAACGGAGAATGTCAATGAACACGATTATTCGAATTCTCGGCGCTGTGCTCATCATTGTTGTGTTGGTGTGGCTTATTCAGATGTTTATTTAAAGCCGGAAATGATCCTCACAACAATGAGCGCCCAGCATATGCTGGGCGCTCATTACGTGCGGAGGGTGGGGGATTCGAACCCCCGATACGGGATTGCCGTATAACGGTTTTCAAGACCGTCTCATTCGGCCGCTCTGACAACCCTCCTGCGCTTGCCCCTGCCGTGATCGGCGAGAGAAAGCCACCGTGTCATTGTGACACGCCAACGCCGTCCTTGCAAAAGTCCCGGCCACATACTGGGTCAGTCTTGTCACAAATCAAGGCGGGGCGAGACCGACATCAGCCCCGCCCCGCCGTCGATATACCGCTGTTACTTTGTGGAACCCTGCAACAAAGCGCTGACGAAGTATCTTTGCCCTGCGAAGAAGACGAGGATCGGGATGATCATCGACAGGAAGGCGCCGGCCGCAAGAATGTCGATATTCGAGGAGAATAACCTGAGCTGCTCGGAGAGCGCCACCGTAATCGGCTTATCTTGAGGCCCCGCGAAAATGAGGGCCACAAGCATGTCATTCCACGACCACAAAAACTGGAAGATCGTGAGCGATGCAAGCGCAGGCGCGCCTAGCGGTAGTGCAATGCGGAGGAATATCCTCATTTCGCTCGCGCCGTCGAGGCGCGCTGCCTCCATGAGCTCGGGTGAGATCTGGCGGAAATAGTTGCGCATAAGGAATACCGCGAACGGCAAACCGAAGGCGGTATGGAACAAAATCACTGCCCAGCGTGTTCCGAAAATTCCGATCGAGCCGAACAGCTGCGCGAGTGGAATGAATGACACCTGCAACGGCACGGCCATGAGGCCAACGATGAGAGTCAGCAGTGCGGTGCGGCCCGGGAACTCAATCCACGCGAGCGCGTAGCCGGCCATCGCGCCAATGAGGACCACGAGGAAGGTGGAGGGCACGACGATCAGCACGGTATTCCACAGCGACTGCATCATCGAGTCATTGTTAAGAATGGACTCGTAATTACCCCACGTCCACTGCTCAAAGTTATCGAAGATCGTCCACCAGCCGGTTTGCGCGTTGTCTTGCGGGGTGCGCACGGACTGGAAGAACAGCCCAACGGTGGGTAGCAGCCACATCGCAGCCACGAGGAGTAGCACGATGTTGACCACGGAGTTCGACAGGATGCGGTTGATGTGTTCGCCAAGCGTACGCTTGCGGCCCGTCTGTGAGCCATGGGCTGCCGCGGCCGGAGCTTTCGCCACCTGCGGCTCTGTGACTTCAGTGGTTGTCATGATTAATTGCCCTTCCTGAAGTTGCGAATCTGCCAGAGCATGAATGGCAAGACCATGACCACGAGCAGGATTGCCAGCGCGGAGCCCATGCCGTAGTTGTAATTGCCAAACTGCTTCCACATCTCCACCGCCACCACCGTGCCGGCTTCCTTCGATTGACCGGGTGGTATGACGTAGACGAGGTCGAAGATTTTCAGCACGTTAATTGTGAGGGTCACGAGCACCACTGTGACGGTTGGTAGCAACTGCGGAATCGTCACGTGCCGGAATACCTGGAGCTCATTAGCTCCATCGACGCGTGCGGCTTCCATGAGCGAACGGTCGACGGCGGACAGGCCGGCGCCGATCATCACCATCGCAAACCCCGCCCAGATCCAAATGAATGCCACGATCATGACCGGGGTGATGAGCGAGGGGCCAAGCCAGTCCACGCCCGTGGGAGCTTCCGCGAAGTTCGCTGCCGTGAGCCGGAGAGTAAATGATTCGCCCTCGGCGTCCTCGAACAGGAAGGTTCCATCATCGTCGGTATGCGTCGCAGCGACGACGCCGCCCGAGGGGTCCAGCAGTTCGACTTCAATGCCACCCAAGCCAGCTTCGCCGTCGTCGATGACGCCGGATTCGCCGCCGCCTCCGCGGACGAAATCGAACCACACAGTGCCAGACACGCCCCCGGTGATTGCCTCGGCGGTGGTGGCCTGCGTTTGATCCTCGGGCTCCGGGATGGCGTCGTTGCGAATGCCCACGAGCGGGAGCGCGGCAACTTCGCCGGCACTGATGGTCTGAACGGACTCAATCGAGTTGTCGGGGGCTTGCGTGAACGCCTCCGCGTCGCGCGGGCGAGCACCGGGGTATTGGGCGGAATCGCCCACAACCTGCTGGACAGCCACAATTGCGGCATTTGCGAAACCAATGTTGGGGTTCTGCTGGAAGATCGAGCGGAAAATAATGCCTGCGGCGAGCATCGAGATGGCCATTGGCATGAAGATGATGAGGCGGAAGGCCGTCTTCCAACGGATCTTGTCCATGAGCACGGCCAGGATAAGACCGAGCGTGGTCGTGATCAACGGGGCGGCCAGCACCCAAATAAGATTGTTCTGAATGGCCTGCTTGGTCGAGGACAGCGAGAACATGCGCGTGTAGTTGCCGAGCCCAATGAAGTTCCCTGAGTTGTCGAACATCGCCCGCACCACAGAATAACCGGCGGGATAGATGATCATGACGATCAAGATTAATATTGCAGGCCCCAAGAACCACCAGAGTGTCGGATTGATCTTTTGCCGGCTCGGTCGGATCTTATCCGTGGGCTTAGGTTCGCGCGTTCGCTTGGCAATGCCGGTATCAGTACTCATGAGTAAATCCCCAAGGTGCTCAGTGTGTCGATAGTGCTGCGATGTGCCTCGCAGGTGCAAAGAGATGGGCGGGACTTAAAAGCCCCGCCCATCTTGCTTACTGGTTAGTTGCTGTAAGCGGACTCAGCGGCCGCTTCAAGCGAATCCATAGCACCCTGGATGTCATCCGGGTTCTCATAGAAGTTGATGAATTCCTGCCACATGCCCTGGCCCTCTGTTCCACCGAACTCAGACGGAACAAGGTCAGACATGTCGAAGCGGAAGACCTCAGCATTGACGAGCTCTTCAGCAATCTGGAGAGCGGTCTCATCCGGGTACAGGCTCATGTCAGCGTTCTGGTTCGGCGAGGTGAAGCCACCAAGCTCGATCCACACGTTGGCCGCATCCGGGGATGCAAGGTACTTCATGAGTGCCTGAGTTGCTTCAGAATCATCGAATGCAACTGCAACGTTTCCGGCGCCCATCACGGACGGCTCGGAGTCGTTGATTGACGGGAAGGCGTAGAACTTGGCATCTTCACCAACGACCGAGGAGGTCTGATCAGCGATATTGCCTGCCACGAAATCGCCCTCGTAGACGGTGGCGGCCTCGGGAGAGTCACCGAAGACGGCGGTTACCGAATCCGGGAAGGTGCGCTGTGCGCCACCGGGCTGAACAGCTGCGTCGTTGCCCCAAACTTCGGCGAGCACGGTCAGCGCTTCTTCAACCGACGGGTCAGTCCACGGGATTTCGTGATTGGTCAACTGGTCGTACATCTCTGGCCCTGCGGTGCGCAGGTAGACGTTTTCAAACCAGTCAGTCAGCGGCCAGCCCACGTCTGCGCCGATCGACACGCCGTAGGTGCCCGAGTCAGCAAGTGTTTCAAGGGCGGTCACGTAGTCGTCCCAAGTTTCGGGAATCTCGACACCGGCGGCGTCGTAGAGCTCAACGTTGTACCACATGGTCGACTTGTTGGCGGCCTTGAACCAGACGCCGTACGTCTCGCCGTCCACGGAGCCTAGGTCGATCCAGGTGTCAGCGTAGTTCGCCTCAACTTCCGCGAGGACGTCGTCCGCGAGTGGAACAATTGAGCTGTCCTCAACAAGCTGGTTCATCAGACCCGGCTGGGGGATCAGAGCAATGTTTGGAGGTGATCCGCCTTCGATCTGCGTTCCAAGGGCGGTGGCAACGTTGTTACCGAGGGAGGTGTAGACAACCTCGGCGCCGGTCGCGTCCGAGAAGCCAGCAAGGACTTCTTCGAAGTTGGCCTGTTCGGCACCGGACCAATCCGATGCGACGTTCAGGGTTTCGCCCGTCAGGTCAGGCCACTCACCGTCGGTCGTGTCGTCGCCGTCGGTCGTGTCCTCAGTGGTGGTCGTGTCAGTAGCTCCGGTG
>JAAYGH010000115.1 GCA_012727825.1 Trueperella sp. | reverse complement strand
TCACCTCGGTGTAATCGCGGAGGATATTGCAGTATGCGTACCACTGTTCGAGAGCCAGATCGGGCTTGAGATCAGACTGGTCTAGGTGTGTCAACAGGCCTTCGGCCATCTTTGGTGATGGCTGGCGAACAAGAGCGTAAAGAAAATTCATTTCTCTAAACTAACAGGTCGAGTTCTGTTTGTAATTTGAATCATGATTTTGATAGCGCGACAATAGTCTGGTGAACGAAAATTTGAAGCGTGCACAAGCCCGTGCCCGTGCCGACGCCATGACCCTCGAGTCTTATTCGATCGACCTCGACGTTAGTGAAGCCCCAGCTGATACCGACCATTTCGGCGTCGTCAGCACTATCACTCTCACTGCAAAGTCGCCGATTTCTACCTTCCTCGACTTCATTGGCCACGCCGTGTCGAAGGTGCAGATCGACGGCGAAGAGGTGCCGTTCACGTTCGACGGCGCACGCATCTATCTCGACATTCCTGCCAGTACACACACGGTGAGCGTGCATGCCCATGGCGTGTATTCGACAACCGGGGAGGGGCTCCACCGTTTTCGCGACCCCGTCGACGATCAGATCTATCTGTACAGCCAATTCGAGCCAGCTGATGCCAGGCGCGTGTTCCCTAACTTTGAGCAACCTGATTTGAAAGCCACCTTCACTGTGTCGATCACTGGCCTTGCCGACTGGGTCATGCTCTCGAATGGCGAAGAAAGCAACACAACGGATGCCGGAACAAATTCACTTGGCACACCCGTGGTGCGGACTCAGTTTGCGACGACGCAGCGCATGTCGACCTACCTCACGGTGTTCATTGGCGGCCCGTACCATCGGTTCAGTGACTCGGTGGACGTGGATGGCCAGACCATTGACCTGGGCTTCTTCTGCCGGGAATCGCTCACAGATAACTTCGATCTTGACGATATCTCAACCGTGACCAAGCAAGGCCTCCAGCTTCTGCCGAAGGTGTTCGACTACCCGTATGTGTGGGGCAAGTACGATTCCGTCTTCGTTCCCGAATACAACCTCGGCGCAATGGAAAACCCCGGCTGTGTGACGTTCTCCGAGGACGCGTACATCTACCGTGGCGAATCCACGCGAGCCCAGCGCGCAGGGCGCGCCAACACGATCCTGCACGAGATGAGCCATATGTGGTTCGGTGATCTCGTCACGCCCGTCTGGTGGGACGACCTATGGCTCAAGGAATCCTTCGCCGAGTTCCTCGGTGCATGGACGATGGTGGCCGCAACTCAGTACACCGAAGCGTGGGAAAACTTCGCCGGCGCGCGCGTCTCGTGGGCACTGCGCAATGATCAGTACCCGACAACGCATCCGATCATCGCTGACATCCCGGATCTCGAAGCCGCAGATCAGGCATTCGATGGCATCACCTATGCCAAGGGCGCGGCAGTTCTGCGCCAACTCGTCGCATTCGTTGGTGAGAAGGCATTTTTCACCGGCGCAGCGAAACTTTTTAAGGAGAACGCCTTCGGTAACACCACCTTGGCAGACCTCATGTTGGTCCTTGAAGAGGCCTCCGGTAGGGATCTTGGTGACTGGGTAGACCAGTGGCTGAGAAGTGCGGGAGTATCGACCGTCGTCGTTAACCGAACGCCGGAAGGTGCCGTGCTTACCCAGGTGGGTATTGAACCGCTCACTGACGAGCCGATTTCGCGCCCGCATTTGCTCCGTATCTCTGGTTGGACAAGCGACGGGCGCACACTGCGCAAGGCCGGCGAGACCGATATCGAACTGCGCGATGAACTCACGGTCCCGTGGGATGAGATTGGGGGAGAGGGAGTCGATCTCATCTTGCCCAATGATGGCGCGCTGTCCTACATCAAAGTTGACTTTGATGAACGTTCGGCCGACGCCGCTCTCGCCTTCGACTTGGACGAACCGCTCGCACAGTCCGTCGTCACATCCGCGCTGTGGGAGATGGTCCGCGACGCCAAGCTTCCCGCTTCCGATTTTGCGGCGTTCGCCGTGCGCTCGGGGGAGGGCGTTGCTTCGCACTTGCTTTCCACACGAGTTAATAACGCGCTAGCTGGCATTCTCCGTTACACGCCGACAGATTTTCGCGATACCGAACTCACTACATTCTTTGACTCAGCCGCCGCCGCACGCGAGAGCGATAATCTCGATGCGCGTCTGATCTGGACTCGTGCGTTGGCACGGTCGGGGGCTGCTCTGCCACACCGCGACGTCGTCATCGCACGTACCCTCGAGGGTGTCACGGACCAGGACCTGCGCTGGATGCTGCTGACCGCACGCGCCGCTACGGGAGCGATCGGCAGTGCCGAGTTGGACGAGGAACTAGCACAGACGGGTACTGCCGCCGACGTCGTCGCACATCTGAAAGCGAACGCGAGCCTGCCTGGATCCACCGAGGAAACCATCGTCAAGGTCCTGTCGGGCACGCTATCGAACGATCACGTCTCCGCGCTGATCGACGGTCTCAACCAGCCATTGAGAGCCGCAGAAACCACCGCAGCGCTACCCGAGTTCTTCGACCAACTGGTGACAATCTGGACCGCGCATTCACAGGAAATTTCCGAACGAATCATTTACGGTCTATATCCGATGACGGACCTTGACGACGCCGCCTCGCCTGAGGACAACGTTGAAGTAATCGCCGCCAAGGCGTGGATTGACGAACGTTCGAACGCGCCCGAGGCGCTCCGGAAGATCGTTATCGATTGCAACGATGAGCACCGGCGTATGCTTCGTGCTCAGGCAGCCGCACGGCGAAAGTAATCTCTCAAAGGGTTATCCAACCGTGACACTTTCGGCGCGGTGGGATAATCTTGGATGTACGACATTTAGGTTGGGGGAGTAATGGCAGACTTTGAAGTTCAGCCTCAGGACGGGGATCCGACGTCGACCTCGCGTTTTTCGGCGATTGGCTCACCACAGCCTGAAACGCAGTCAGCTCCCAAGGGACTCGACGCCGAAGATATGGCTACCATCAATGCCCTTCCAGCCACCTCGGCACTTCTGATTGCTCGTCGAGGTGCCAATGCCGGCGCACGTTTTCTGCTCAATGACGATTCGACGACGGTGGGGCGCCACCCGAAATCCGACATCTTTCTTGATGATGTGACTGTCTCACGAAAGCACGCATTTTTCGTCCGGTCGGGTCAGGACTTTTACGTCCAGGACACGGGTTCGCTCAATGGCACGTACGTCAATATGCAGCAGGTCGAAGAAGCAAAGCTGTCCGATGGTGACGAGGTCCGGATCGGCAAGTTCCAGCTCACCTTCTATGCATCGCCTCAGGCGGGCAGGTGACTCCCACTGTCAACAAGGCTTGGAATGTTGAATTTCCAAGCACGTGGCCCCACGATGTCTCTCATGACCCAACACTGAAAATCGGTGAGGTGACAGCTCACCTTCGGCATGAGTTTCCGTTCTTGGCGGCCTCGAAAATTCGTTACTTTGAATCCCAGGGCTTGATTGAGCCACATCGGACAGAATCGAACCAGCGTCTGTTCTCACTGGCAGATGTGGAGCGCCTGCGTTTCATTCTTGTTGAGCAGCGCGATCGTTACGTGCCCTTGCCACAGATCAAAGAAATGCTTGCCCAGCTGGATCGCGGTCAGACGAATCAGGATCATCCGGGGAGAATGCGCGCTCTACCTGCGGGAACAGAGGCTAGACCCAGCCCGGGTACGCGTATTCACAAGGATGAACTCGCGGCGCTGACGGGCGCCTCACTGCAAGAAATTGAACAGCTGATTTCCGCGGGAATGATCATTCCTGACGCGCGGGGGAGACTGACGGCACAGGCAGTCGATATTGTCCGGTTTTCGACGATGCTTGCTGAGTCCGGAATGGATCTGCGCAGCCTGCGTCAGGTGCGAAACTCTGCACATGCCCATGCTACGAACGTCATGTCGAGACTTGCCACGGAACGTTCACGAAACACGCCGGTTGCCAAGGAACGCGTGGTCAACGAATCCGCAGAAATGGCCACCATGCTGACGAATCTCTACCGAGCATTGCTGACCGAAAGTATTGACGTACAGCTTCGCTAGGGGACCCAACCCTTAAAGTCATACTTGAGACACGGTGCGAAGACACACCGATCTAATTTGAACTAACCTCATTGTGAATGGTGTGAATCAGGCTTAGGCTAGACCGTGAACCAATTTAAAGGAGGCTGACGTGAGTGACGCAACCGCACAAGGCGCACAACCGCAGCTTGCACAGGGAATGCTGTTTGGCGGCCAGGTACCGGATCTCGACAACGAGACAGGATACCGCGGGCCTGCCGTCTGCCGTGCAGTAGGCATCACTTACCGCCAACTCGATTACTGGGACCGCACCGGGCTCATCGAACCGTCGATTCGCTCCGCAAAGGGCTCCGGCTCGCAACGCCTGTACTCGTTCCGAGACATTCTGGTGATCAAGGTCGTCAGGCGCCTGTTGGATACCGGAGTATCCCTCCCGCAAATCCGCACAGCAATTTCCCAGCTCCAGGATTACGGGGTCGAGGATCTAACGGCCGTCACCCTGATGAGTGATGGCGCCTCCGTGTACCTGTGTACATCAAACGACGAAGTCATTGATCTCATTCAAGGGGGCCAGGGCGTCTTTGGAATTGCCGTAGGCAAAGTCTGGCGTGAGGTCGAAAGCGATCTCGCTGAGCTTCCTACAGAGCGCGCTGAAGGCAACGACGAGGTTGATGAACTTGCCGCACGCAGAGCCGCTAAGCGCGACGCGATATAAAAGTAACCACGAGGCGATGTAAAGAAGGTGCTCCAGTGTGGGGCACCTTTTCTTTTCCAAAATTGCCGAGGCAGGGAAGTGGCAACGACGACGGCGGAATCGCGGCATCTCCAACCCCCCAGTTTATTTGACATAATGTACATTATCGGATCGCGACGTTATTTTCTGGCGGTGGCGTGGACGCTCAATTCCGTGTCATATCGCGGTTTACTGTGCACGTGGAATTTCTTCGGACGCCCACTCGTTAGAATAGACAGACAGTTACTGAAGGAGATCTCATGGCAGAACGTTCACTACGCGGAATGAAAATTGGCGCGCACTCACTTGAAACCGATATTGGCGTCGCTTTTGTTGATCGACGCCAAGAAACATTTGAGTGCTCTGACGGCCACGTATTTCACGTAACTTTCGCCCAGGAGGCAGACGCACCGCAATTTTGGGAATGTAAGTGTGGCCAGCAGGCCGAACTCGTCCGTGGCGGCGGCGTGGACGACACGAAGGCTCCCAAGCCACAACGGACACATTGGGACATGCTCCTCGAACGTCGCGAAATCGACGAGCTTAAGGTGCTTCTCGACGAGCGCCTCGAATTACTACGCGCTGGCAAGCTCTACAAGCGCCGCCGCTAAAACACGCCGGCCCTCAGGGCCTTTGACTCCGGCTATCGACCAAGCAGCGTTTTCAATTGCGCGCCACGACGTTCAACACCGAGCTTCGTGGCGCGCACAAATGCTTCCTGAATGATGTTCCCCGACATCTTCGAGTCGCCAATCTCGCGCTCCACGAAAGAAATCGGCACTTCAACGATGATGGCACCCAGGTCCCTCATTTTGAGCGTCATATCGACCTGGAAGAAATACCCCTTTGATTCGATAGTTGAAAAATCAAGTTTCGCTAACGTGTCAGTGCGAAACACTCTAAAACCCGCAGTCGCATCTTTCGCTGGCAGGTCCAGCCAGAGTTTTATGTAAAGGTTGCCCGCGCGTGAGAGGACCTCACGATGCTTGGGCCAGTTCACTACTTCCCCACCGTCAACCCACCGAGAGCCAATCACAAGGTCCGGTTTGTCCGGCTCGTCGGCGCGTGTGAGTAGCTCAGGCAGATGTTCCGGGCGGTGAGAGCCATCGGCATCCATTTCGCAGACGTGCGTGTATCCCTCGTCAATCGCCCACTGGAAGCCCGCAAGATAGGCTCGTCCCAGACCGTCCTTCGTCGTGCGATGCAAGACGTGGATCTGCGAATCGCCGGCCGCACGTTCGTCGGCGTAATCTCCCGTCCCATCAGGTGAGTTATCGTCGATGACCAGGACGTCTACGTGAGGTACAGCCGCCCGTGTGCGGTCCAAAATGCCTGGAAGCGATTCTCGCTCGTTGTACGTCGGGATACAGATTAAAACCTTCATGAACGTCCTCGATCACGCGATGAAAATGCGACTACACCTGCAACCATAGCGCTTGCCGCACCGAGAATGTAGATCACGACGACGCGAACCTCGGCCGTCCGAGTAGCGATAGTTGTGTCTTCGTGCAGCCCTACTTGAATCACGCGAGCGTCCTGAGTAAACAGTTTCGTTTCATAGGCAATTTGGCCGTGCGAATTGATCACTCCGGTGATGCCGGAGGTGGAAACCTGAATGACGGTCCGCTGATGTTCAATAGCACGAAAGCGCGACATCGCGAATTGCTGCGCGCTCAGGCCAGTTTCCTTGAATGACGCATTGTTGGTGGGCACCACAATGAGCTGGGCACCATTGTTGACGGATTGAGCCACGATTTCGTTGTATGCGACTTCAAAACAGATTGGCACGGCAAGATTCACTGCAGACTGGCCTATCTGTACAAAGACGTTTGCAGGTTCCTCCCCTGCCAACATGTCGGTACCGACAAGGTCGACGGCGGGGGTAAAGTTTCGGAAGAAGTCTCGATATGGCACATACTCACCGAAAGGAACGGGATGTTGCTTGGAGTATCTATCAGTTACTCCAACCTGTGGCTCGATGACGAGCACATCGTTGTATCGGCCACCGTCCACATATTCCTGCGTTCCCATGACGAGCGGGATCCCAAACTCGTCGACGAGTCCGAAGACTATCTCCCCCGCTTGGCCGTCACGGCGCACATCGCGATCCGATGAGGATTCCGGCCACACAATCAGATCTGGCGTGATGGTCGATTCTGCAAGTAGCGTTCGGGTCGCCTCGGCATGGTTTTGTGTGACGGTGAGCGCGCGATTTTTCGCTCCATCCTCCGGGATATTGCCCTGAACCACCGCGATATTCATCGTTGCCGGTGCGTTCGCGCCGATGGGTACGATCACCGGCAAGATAACAAGTCCGAGCACACTCACAACGGCAAGAGTCGCACCAAGAAACGTCATACGGATGGTCATGGCCAAAAGGAGCGCGATGACGACGCCAAGGCCTCCTACCAGAACGGTTGAACCGTAGGGTGCGAAGCGCACCAGTGGCGAATCCACGAGTGCAAATCCAAGAGTCCCCCACGGCATTCCACCAAATGGCCACGCGGATCTCAGTTGTTCCATGGCGAGCCAGGTGAATACCGCCAGCAGAATCTGAATCGTTGTGCGAGCTGTTGGCCGCAGGTTCTCCATGCGGTCGAATCGCGCAATCAGCGCCCACACACTTCCGAGAACGCCGATGTATACGGCTTCCACAGCTGCAAGTGCAATCTGGGCAAGAATTGTGCCCGACGCTTCCGTTGCCCAATGGAAGAGCGGCAAGAAGAAGGCGAATCCCCACACCCAGGCAAGGCCAAATCCGGCCGCTACTCCCCTACCGCGAACAGCAAGCCACAATAACGCGAGACCAATAAAAGCGAAGACCCACCAGCCAACTGGCTCATTGGCCAGCCACATGGCGAGACCACCAGCTACGGCGGCAAGGAGACGAATTATCACCGTTCGATCCTATGCCAAAAGATAACGCAGGCTCCTAACAAGTTCCTCGGACCGACCCTAGGGATCGTTTTCTATCGAACTTGCGGAGCCTGCGTTCACACTCAAATTTGGTGCGTCCCTTCAGGCTAGATAACCCCGGCCACACTGGCAACTTCAATTGAGGTATAAAATCTTCCATCACGACTTTGGCGCGGATTCGCGCCAAAGCAATGACGATCACACCGGCGTTTCTCAATCTTGGGCGTGTCGGACTCCCAATCGCTGACGTCAGAGCCAATCCCAACGCCGAATCAAATTTCGAGCCTGACGTGCAGTCTCACCCAAGTACTCCGCGGGCGCGATGTCGATGATCTGTCCGAGCAGGTCGATCAACCTGCGGTTCGCCGAAATGAAGTCACCAACCACCATCTCGCTCATTGCCAGGACAGACTCCAAGTCTGCTCCCGCAGCCCACGCCCTAAATGCGTCCATTCCGCCCGGAAATGGCTGGGCAGTTCGGGCAATGCCGTGTGACTGCTCAAGGTCGAGCAGGAAATCGAGGTTGCGGTCAATTGCAAACCACGCTGCCCGCAAGCGCGGATGGGTAGGCACGCCAATTCCGAGTCGTCGATCACAAAGGTAGGCCGAGCACGCTCCGGCGAACTCCTCGGCCGTTAGTTCAGCAAGCTGTGGTTCATTGAGCGACTGCGCGATGAGCAGGTCTGCCTCATTGTGAATACCGCGAAGCATTAGCGCCCCTGCGGCGAGCTTGACCATGCCCGTATCTGCACGCTCGGACTCACCGGGTTGGAGGTAGCCAAGGCGTGCGAGGACAGCCGCCGTGGCGTCAAATTCCTTCGCCACCGACTCATCGAAGCTCTCCGAGAGTTCTTCGAGTTCGCGCAAGCTTGCGTCGAGTGCGATGTATTCCGATGACTCATCGATATGCTCCGCCAGATCCGGACAGTGATGTACCGGGTGAGCGTCAAGTTCTGGATTGGAGCGGATGGCAAAGCGATCCCACGAACCCATGAGGTCGCGATCCACGCCCAGTTCCTCGCGCTCCGCGATCGCATCATAGATGTCGTCCGCGATCTGTTCTCGAACCTCAGGCTTCTTCGGCGAGACGCCGAACGGCATTGTAATAGTCCCAAGATCACGAAGTTCTGAGGACAGTTCGTCCTGTCTGAGCCAGACCATCTCTCCGTAAATATTGATGAGCCGGAGTCGGCGCCCGAGGGAAAGCACCACTCCGTACTCGAGCTCACCCTCACGCGCGTAGGCGTAAAGGTGGCCTGTTTGGACAGCGTCCCACGAGTCCAGCATGCGTTCACGGTAGTCCGCCTTTGCGCGTTTCCGTTCACTTTTCGTTGCCCGATCGGCCGTGCGTCGAAGATGAAGATACTCCACGAGATCGCCAAGCAGGCAGGCCTCCCTCAGCTCAACCTTCTTCGCCTCAAGCCGGGCGCGGATGCGGGTGATTCGGCCACGAATTTCGCCAAGGTCAGCGTTGCGCTGATACTGCGCAAACGAGGTTCCCATAATGGCTCTTGCATCCTCGTAGCTCTGGAACGCGAGGAGGTTAACGACCGAGTTATAGGAGGGGAAGAACGGCGATTCTAGTGGCTCAACCCGGCCCGATCCGAGATCTGCGAGGCCTTGCACGTTGAGTTCGTCTGTGTGGAGCACGACGGCGTGTCCCACGGTATCCTTTCCGCGCCGGCCCGCTCGACCGATCAGCTGCGTGTATTCAGTGGCCGTAAGCGCCACAAAATCCGTGCCATTCCATCGCTGGAGATCTTCGAGGACGACGGTGCGCACGGGCATATCAATGCCGAGTGCGAGCGTGCCCGTGGCATACACGAGTTTGAGCAGACCATCTTCCATGAGGTCTTCAGCCAATTCTTTAAGCGCAGGGAACATGCCGGCATGGTGGGCCGCAAAACCGCGAGTCATGGCCTTGGACCAGAAACCAAATCGAACCGCACGTTGGTCCTCCTCGGTTAATTCTTCACGCAACACACGCAGACGTTGCCGAATGCGCTTTGCTTCGTCCTTCGTCGTCAAGAAGATTCCATCGTCGAGCAGATCGCTGACCGCCCGATCGCATCCCTTGCGGGAAAAGATAAAGTGAATTGCCGGAAGCAGATCCCTCTCAGCAAGCTGTTTAAGAACACGCTTGCGCCGCACAGCAGAAGTGGAGTGTCTCCGGCGATATCCACCAGACTCGCTATGCTCAGTGAGCTTCGCGTCGGCCTGCACAAGCTGTTGCGAAATTTCCCCATTGTTATCGAACAGTGGGTGTAGTTTGCGTGAGACCGCCACGTGCTGGACGAGGGGCACCGGGCGCACGGTCGAGACGACCACGGCCGTCGGCCCACGCACAGCGCGCAGCCACCCCGAAAACTCCTCGACATTAGAAATTGTTGCTGATAGCGAGACAAGGCGCGTGTGCTCTGGCAACTGGAGAATGACCTCCTCCCACACGGGCCCGCGAAACTCGTCGGCCAGGTAATGCACTTCGTCGAGCACCACGTAGCCAACGTCGCGAATGATGTCGTCGCGCTGGAATAGCATGTTGCGCAACACTTCGGTGGTCACGACGAGGATGGGCGCATCTCGATTGATCGTCTGGTCGCCGGTGAGCAGACCAACAGTTTCGTCACCCAATTCGTTTGCAAGGTCACGGTATTTCTGGTTCGACAGGGCCTTGATCGGCGCCGTATAGACGCATCGAGTCGACGTTGCGAGCGCCAACTCCACCGCATATTCGGCCACGACCGTCTTTCCCGCGCCCGTGGGCGCGGATACAAGCACATCCTGATTCCCGTTGAGAGCGTCGATCGCCTCAAGTTGGAAGCCGTCCAAGTGAATGTCCCGAGCGGCGTACCTGTCGATAAAATTCGTGGCTACCAGATCCACTACATCACCAGTCTCAAGGCGTGTGGAATCACGCGGATTGTTGCGGGTGCACGGCAAATTTCTTCGCCGTCCGCCATGATGAATGGGAGGTCAGCTCCGTGTTCGGGCGCTGGTTCGACCCGCACCTCGCTCGTCCGAAACACGTGCACGCGCGGGTCCTTTGTATGTCTGATGAGCACTAATTTTGGAATGAGGGTGGCAAGGTCGATGTGGCGCAAGCCTGGTGTGACGACGACATCGAGCAGGCCGTCGTCGGGAAGTGCACCTGGCGAAATACAGAAGCCGCCGCCGAAGAATCGTGTGTTCGCGATCGAAAGCAGCGTCATGGGGCCTGCCTGACTGTGTCCGTCCATCGTGAGTCGCACCCCGTACGGAGCGTATTCGCGCACCGAACCAACAACTCCGCGCACGTAGCGCAGGTTTCCCTTCGGCCACGTCAGCCGGTTTGTGCGGTCATTGGCATCGGCATCGATACCGACTGAGGCGATCGCCAGTGCACGTTCGATGCCCCCGTCCCACTCGATCTCGATGACGTCGACATCCCGGTACCGACGTGTGAGGAGGGAGGTTGCAATCTGATGGACAGAGTCATGCACGGAATGAATTGGCAAATCGAATTCGCGGGCGATGTCGTTGCCCGAACCAGCTGCAATAATTCCGACTGGAATCTGCGAGTCCCATACTGCGTTAACCGCCGTGTGAATGAAACCATCCCCGCCAACGAGCACGAGCGCGTCAATGAGCCTATTGTCGATGTGTTCTTGCATGATCTGCCGAGACTCCACCGCAGTTCCCACGGGTAGCCACTGAATATTCACCGGGTACATGGCGAGAACCTCGCGGAGCACCTCGCGATATTTTTCTCCACGTCCCTTGCCCGAGGCCGAGTTGAGTGCGACGCCGACCTTCATGAGCGGAACCTATCGACGCGTTTGCGAGCGCGATCACGTTCCTCAGGACCAATAGAGCTAAAGCTGTCGTCTGTTATTTCTTCCCATCGCCCGGTCGCCTGATCGAATCGACGACGCCGGGCTGTGGCTCGCACCTCGGAGATACGGATCCGATCCCTGCGGGCGTACTCGAGGCGCGTTGGATCGCCGTAGACATCACTGATCGGTTCAACCGCGCGATCCGATGGCGGGGAAAAGTTACTAAATGCCTCGCTAAATTCCTCTACCTGCCCGTAGAGACGCTTGAGCGAATGCCATATGTCCCGAAGGGTGAACGAAAGATAAATGCCCAGCCCAACGAGGCCGATGATGAGAACCCACACCCACACGTTAACGACCCTGTTCTGATAGATACCGTTGCGCTTCTTGCGCGATGGCCTGCTGGACCTCGGGGGGCTCGACCGCGACCACGGCGTCGCCGATCCGGATCAGCAAGGTACGTAGCCACAATATCGAAGACACCGTCAGGTCAATAATCAAGCGGCCATCGTGTTCGGCTACAGACTCGACCGGGATCGTTTCAGCGACCCACCGGGCGCGCGGCTCGAGGATCAGCCTGACGGTGTGGCCGGAAAATTCGCTCCGATCCTGGTATTGGGTGCGAACTTCCCGTTCGAGAACGCGTGTATAGGTTTGTTCCAGCACCCGAACGGACGCGATGCGATCGAGGCGGTAGGTGCGCAGGTTTTCGCCCTTGCCGGCGATGAGGAGCGGATGGGAACCGGTTGTCACCGATACCGGGGCGACGACGACGGTGTCGGTGACAACCGTGAGGTCGTTACCCATCTTGATGTAATCCATCTCAATGAGGCGGCGGTTGTCGATCCCGCGGACGAGTTCGTCAGCGACCCCTTCTTCAAGATTGACCGTGGGTGCGGGCCATAGCGCGTCGCCGAAACCGGCACCTTTAACTGCGCTCGCGATGCGGTCACGAAGATTGGCCAGGTGTTCGCGAGTACTTGCGCTCACGGAACCGTACATGTCATCGATAACCGCCAGAAGTGACATGGCTTCCCCGAGGGTGAGTGCAGGAATAACACCCGTCTGGTTGTTGATGAGGAAGACCTCGTCGTCGAAGTTCTCAGGAATATCGACGTCTACCGGTGTCTCGTAGTGCCCACCCACGGCGTATTCTGTGGTGAACAGTCCCATGAGCTCATCGCGCATGCGCGCGGGCTGGGTTTTGAAATGATCGGCGAGCTCGCGCAGAGTGGGCGAATTGTTCGCGAGATACGTGAGAATCGAGATCTTGCGTGTGAGCGATAGGTCAGCCATGGTGCTCCTTCCCGAGTTCCGCTAGGTGGCGAACACGGCTTTCGAAATCTTCAACCACGTGTTCAGGACCTATCAACTCAGCATCCAAACCGTAAAACATGAGATCCGAATACAGATCACTACGGTCGATGTCGGTCAGTACGATCTCAAAGCCATCGGCATCTCTCGTTACGCTCGTCGCCTTGGAGAGCATCGGAAGAGGGCAGCGCAGCCGCACCGTTGCCGTGATCGGTGATAGGTCAGTCATTGCGCTGTCATCCAAACTGCCTGTGACGTCGTCATCAAGAACGGTGACCTTACCCTGAATCCGGTCCAGCTTGTATATGCGGTGACCCCGCGATGAGCTACCTTCAACCCGAATCTGATAGCCACGAAGGTAAAATACGTCGAAGTGAACCTCGAGCCGGAACGGTTCGACAGTGTAGACAGAAGGCTCAGAACTGTTCGCTGCCCGATAGGTGAACCGAATGCGCTTCCCGAGCTGGATGGCGGCCGCGATGCGGACGCCCTCCTCGCCGCGCGGGGTATGGATCGTCAGGTTCGCGGCTTGAGTAGTGACGGCGCCACTGGACAGGAGCTTTGTCACACCCTGCTGCGCGACGACGAACGGTCGCGTTTTACCCTTAGAACCGAGTAGTGACTGGAGTATTCCGACCTCAACTCCTGTGCCGTCCACATGAATATTCGTGGAGTCATCAAGGACGTATCGCTCACTCTCATCCACCGTGATGAGATACCCCGTTTCACGCAAGTCTTGAAGATCGCGTTCCACGTATCGACGAACGTTTGCGGGGTCGATTCCCAGGTAGGCGGGCATCGCAATGATCTGGTCCATCGTCGGCGTGGAACGGCGGATATAGACAAGCAACGCGAAGCGCCGCTGATCGACGGGTCGAGAAACGTGCGTCATGAGATCAACCCTAATGCACTAGGGTCTAAGGCGTGATGATGTGGAGAAACGCTCACATTGAGCGGGAGCGGGCCTCGTGGGGCTCCGCTGTGGAATACGACGCCATTCTGTCCGACGGCACCCCAGTTCGTGCGCTTGCCTATCTCCCCCAAGTTGGCAGACCTGGCGCCGGCGAGCGCGTGCTCGTGACTGCCGCCGCTCACGAACGTGAGCTTGGCACGGGCGGATACGTCATGATCGTCGCGATCCCGGGCAGATTGCCCGACGACGAGCAGGGTGCGCCTGGCCACATCGTCAAGGCGCGCTACACGCCGATGCAGTACATGGTGCTTGGAGTGGACGAGGAGGAGTCTCCCCACCACGATCTCCTTCGAGATGCGGATTCGATCGGTGGCATGCCCGTGATCGTCGCCGATCTCCATTCGGCCCTACCTGCAATCGTGGCCGGTATTCACCACGTGAGGCCTCAGGCGCGAATCGCGTACATCATGACCGACGGCGGGGCCTTACCAGCGTGGTTTTCCCAGACAACGCATCTGTTGACCGAGGGCGATCATATTCTCGGTACCATTACCGCTGGCCAGGCCTATGGTGGTGAGCTCGAATCCGTCAATGTCTACACGGCTTTGTTAGCCGCGCACCTCGTCTGGAAGGCCGATATTGCTATCGTCGCCCAGGGTCCCGGTAACCTCGGCACGGACACTCGCTGGGGATTTTCAGGAACGTCGATCGGTGAGGCACTCAATGCCGCACACGTCCTTGGAGGTCAGCCCGTCGCAGCTCTCCGTGCATCCGAGGCCGATCCGCGCGAACGCCACCGCGGAATTTCGCACCACTCAATGCGCGTGCTATCAGACATCGTTCGGGTACCCTGCGCCGTCGTCGCTCCCCAGCTGTCCACGATGGATGTGGACATTCGCGCGAAGATGACACGGCAACTCGCAGATCTTGCAGCTCTTGAGCATCTGAGGGTCGTTGACATTCCCGCCGACGAGTTGGCCGAGGTATTACAACGGCCACCTGCTCCCCTTCGCACCATGGGACGCACATACTCGGATGATCCGCTGGCGTTTCTTACCGTCGCTGCCGCTGGCATGTATGCGTGCGAACTGCTCGTATTTGAATCCTAGATCCGCGATGTAATGATCGGTGTGACGATGATGCCACGGGCACCGACGTCGTGAAGATCGTCCATGACTCGATTCATCGTAGAGCGCTCAACCATCGCCCGCACGGCTACCCACTCCTCATCGTGGAGTGGCGACACCGTGGGCGACTGGTAGCCAGGTGTTAAAGTGACGGCACCGTCGAGGTGTTCGCGCTGGATGTCGTAATCCATGAGCACATAATTGCGAGCCATGATGACGCCTTCTAGGCGGCCATCGAGAATCTCGATATCGCGTGTGACGTCCATATCTGCGCGTCGAATAAGGATTGCTTCCGACTTGAGCAACGGATCGGCAAACACATCCATACCGGCCGCACGGAGCGTGGATCCAGTTTCGACGACGTCAGCAATCGCATCAGCCACACCGAGGCGGACCGAGCTTTCCACGGCGCCATCAAGGTGGACCACCTCCGCGTCAATGCCGCGTTCAGACAAGTAGTTCGTCACGAGTGCATCGTAGGACGTCGCAATTCGCTTGCCACGGAGATCTTCGAGAGTCAGATTCTCGCCTCCAGGTGCCGCAAATCGGAAGGTCGCGCGGGCGAAGCCAAGGCCGCGGTGTTCAACTGCATGTGCGCCCGAGTCCAACAGGAGATCACGGCCGGTAATACCGACGTCGACAGTACCGGCGCCTACGTACACGGCCACATCGCGGGGCCGAATGTAGAAAAATTCAACCTCGTTCTCCGCGTCTACCAGAACAAGCTCGCGGGTCTCGCGGCGTTGGCGGTAGCCGGCTTCGGCCAACATCCGTGAAGCGGGTTCGGACAGGGATCCCTTATTGGGCACAGCAATACGAAGCATGGTTCTCCTAGAGGTAACGGTAGACGTCGTCGAGGGTTAAACCACGTTTTATCAGCATCAGCTGAACGTGGTAGAGCAATTGGGAGGCCTCTTCTGCAAGAGATTCATCCGACTCATATTCGGCGGCAATCCATACTTCTCCGGCCTCTTCCAAAATCTTCTTCCCGATGAAATGAACACCGGCATCAAGCTCCTTGACCGAGCCGGACCCGTCTGGCCTTTCAACGGCCTTAATGGATAGTTCCTCAAAAAGTTCCTCAAAGGTTTTCACCGCTCCATCCTACCGGAGCTCGTTTACTCGGCCATTCGCGTCCGATAGTCAAGAACGGAGGTTGTAAAGGCGTCCGTGGCGGAAACTGGTTCCTGAAGCAAACCAGCACCTTCCATGAACACAGCCATGGCCTCCCAGCGTTCGGCATCTTGATAGCCGAACTCTTCTCCGCCCATGTACAGCTCGAGCGTGGATTCCAAGACCTGAGCCGAGATCGCGCGCTGTTCTGCCTCGCTGAGGGCTGGCACGTAAGTCTGAACAATGTCTAGGGTAGCGTCCGTGTCCACGGCGGCGTATGCCGCACCGCGGTCGATCGCACCGAGAACTTTCGCCAGGGTCTCTGGATCAAGATCCTCTTCCATGCTTCCCAGACCAACCCCGATCAGCGGCAGGTCCCCCTGCACCAACGGCAGTTCGATGATGTCGAGGCCTGCGTTGCGCATCGCCACGCTGTCATTGTTGGAAAATCCGATGATGGAGTCCACCGAATCAGTCGCCAACGCTGTCGTCTGTGTGTATCCGATGTACTCGATCTCGATACCCTCGAGGCCGTAGTCGTCGATCATGGCGCGCAGTGCGAAGTAGTTTTCACCGTATGGGCCGGGCAGGCCAACCGATTTTCCTTCGAGGTCTGCAGGAGATTCAATGCCGGAATCTGCCTTAACGATGAGCGTGGCAGGATAGGTCTGGTACATCGTGGCCCAATTGACGATATCAATTCCAACTGAGCGGGCTTGCATCATCTCGTCGCCACCCGCAAATACGATGTCTTCCTCGCCGGCCTGGATAGCACCGAATAAGGATTCTTGGGCGCCATGATGGCGAATGGTTACGTCCACGCCCGCCTCGTCGAAATATCCGTTTGCCTCGGCAACGTAGATCGGCGCGAACTGCACATCTGGAATATAGGTCAGACCGATTGTGACCGCTGGACGCTCGCCAGCTGGCGCCGACTCACCCGGCGTAGGTGAGTCTCCCCCACCTGCTGAGCACGCACCGAGTGCGAGTAATGCCAGCGCAATGCACAGTTTCTTCATTGCTTTACCTTTCCGAAACGGCCACGTGGGCCTTGTTTTCAACAACTAAAATGACGACGTAAATCGCGATCGCCGTACCGGCAAGGATGGCGATTGCAGCGAACATGCCTGAC
>JAAYGH010000114.1 GCA_012727825.1 Trueperella sp. | reverse complement strand
GACGACTCTGGTGGCGGATATTGATAAAGATAACCCGCTCGTCGTGGAAGAGCAGTTCGGACCGGCGCTCCCAATCATCCGCTACTCAGACATCGAGGAGGCCATCGAAGAGGCGAACAAACTCGAGGTTGGTCTTGGCTCGTCTGTCTGGTCGGCTGACCGAGACCGCGCGATCGAAGTGGCATCACGCCTTGAAGCAGGCACCACGTGGATCAACTCGCACGGTGGTGTTGACCCGCGCGTGCCGTTCGGCGGCGTCAAGGGCTCGGGCTACGGCCTCGAGTTCGGCGTCGAAGGCTTGAAGGCCGTCGCACGCCCGCACGTCATCAATGGCTAATCCAATACATGACTGACGTGTGGCCCGCCTGATCATCGTGAACGGGTGGGCCACACGTCAAAGTTCTTAACCAGCATTGTGGCTGGCCAGAAAGGTACATATGTCTAACTACATCGTTGTAGGAGCCGGCTCTGCCGGAAATGTTATCGCTCGGCGACTTCTCGACGCCGGCCATACCGTCACCATTGTTGAAGCTGGCGGATATGACACGAACCCAATCATCCCAAACGTCTGGGAAGCAGGAGCACTGTGGGGAGGCCCAGAAGATTGGGCCTACAAAACGACTGAGCAACCCGGTTGCAACAATCGGCAGCTCAATCTTCCACGTGGCAAAGTGATGGGCGGATCGCACGCACTGAACGCCACGATTTGGGTGCGCGGACACAGGCGAGATTTTGATACCTGGGAATACCTCGGCTGCCCAGGATGGGGTTGGGATGATGTTGAACCCGTCTACGATTCGATTGAAAATTACGACGGCGGGGGCGAAGGTCGCGGTACTGAGGGCGTGCTCGACATCGTGGGCAACTTCGACATGAATCCTGTGCAGGAGGCCATCCTCGAAGCTGGTCAGCAGTGGGGTCTGGCGAAGAACGAGGACTATAACTCCGGCGAACTTGACGGAATTTCGAAGATGCAGCTCACCATTCGAGAAAACAAACGACTGTCGACGTGGGGTGCGTACCTCAAACCGGTAAAGGATCATGACAACCTCACGATCTTGACCGAAGCCCGCGTCCAAAAGCTCATCCTTGATGGAACCACCGTGACAGGCGTGCTCGTTGAGGTCGGAGGCGACATGGTTGAACTCGTCGCAGACGAGGTGATCTTGGCTGGCGGAGCATTCGGCTCACCCGAGATTCTTCTCCGCTCAGGTATCGGCCCCGCTGAGGAACTCAAAGAAACCGGAGTCGACGTCGTCGTGGATCTGCCCGGCGTTGGCAAGAACCTGCACGATCATCTACTCTCGCCCGTTATATTCTCCACGGAAAAGACGGTGCCGGTCTCCACAGTCGGTGCGGCAGAGACCCACTGGTTCTGGAAGTCCACACCGGACTTGGCAGTCCCCGATACCCAGCCGATCAATTTTTCCCTGCCGATGTACTTCACTGAGGATCTTAGCGGTCCCGATAATGGATTCTCCCTTGTGGCTGGGATTGTGCGCCCGGTGAGCCGCGGCGAGATTAGGCTGACTGGTCCGTCGATCAATGACCCCATCTCAGTGGACCTCGGCGCGCTCGAAGATCAGTCTGACGTGGATTCCCTTGTGGCCTCGGTGCGTCAATGCCGTGAGGTTGGACGACAGGCGGCTCTTGCGGAGTGGGGTGCCACAGAGGTCCACCCGGGCCCCGACGTCGACGATACAGATGAGGCGCTAGAAGCGTATGTGCGTTCGACGGCAGTGACCTACCATCACCAAGTTGGTACGTGCAAGATGGGTATTGACGACATGGCGGTCGTGGATCCGCGAACACTCAAGGTTTACGGCCTTGACGGCGTTCGCGTTGCCGATGCATCGATCATGCCACTCGTCATCACAGGCAACACCAATGCTCCGTCAGTCATGATTGGCGAAAGAGCCGCGACTATGATTCTGAACTAATTGGTTCGTGCATAGAAATGCGGCCCGCATGATCATGCGGGCCGCATTTCCTTGCCTCACAGAACCTTTGCGAGGAATTCCTTTGTGCGCGGGTTTTGCGGGTTGTTAAACACCTCGGTCGGTGTTCCCGATTCAACAATTTGGCCATCGTCCATGAGGATCACCTGATCGGACACTTCGCGGGCGAACCCTACCTCGTGGGTCACGACGATCATCGTCATGCCCTGACTGGCCAGGTTTTTCATCACTGAGAGCACCTCGCCAACGAGTTCGGGATCGAGGGCGGATGTCGGTTCGTCGAACAGCATGAGATCTGGATCCATGGCCAGAGCTCGCGCAATCGCCACGCGTTGTTGCTGGCCACCGGACAGTTCGCTGGGATAGTGATCGGCGCGATCCGACAATCCAACCTGCTCGAGTAGGTCGAGAGCCAAGAGTTTGGCGTCAGCTTCTTTCATGCCTTTGACCTGTACGGGAGCTTCCATGACGTTTTCCAACGCATTCTTGTGCGGAAAGAGATTGAAGCGCTGGAAGACCATGCCGATGCTCGCGCGCTGTTTCGAGACGGCTTTATCGTCCAGTTCGTAAAGTTTTCCGTCGCGAGACTCGTAGCCCATGAGCACGTTGTCGACGAGGATGGATCCGGCCTGGATTGATTCGAGCACGTTGATGCACCGCAAAATTGTGGACTTGCCTGATCCGGATGGGCCGAGGATCGTCGTCACTGATCCACGCTTGACCTCGAAGCTCACGCCACGAAGAACGTGGAGGTCGTCGAAGAACTTGTGAACATCGTGTACTTCGACCATCTTGTTGTTCTGCATTGATTTACCTTCCAACCTCAACGTCGGTTACGGGGTGTGCTCGATGAACGGATCGATCTGCGTGGTGCCAGACGCGTTGATCGCAGCCTGGCGCGATTTGCGTTGTTTGGATTTACCGCGACGCGAGAGGCGATCGATGTTCCCGTCCTTGACGCCCTTGCCGTAGTACTTCTCGATGTAATGTTGGCCGACCATCAAAATTGACGTAATTACCAGATACCAGATCACTGCGATCAGCAGCCACGGAATCGAGCGCAACGAGGCAAAGCCCAACGCGTTTGTCACGTAGGTCAGGTCGAGTGTGAACGGGACGGCTGACACGAGTGACGTGGTTTTCAGCATCGAAATTGTTTCGTTGCCCGTCGGTGGAATGATGACGCGCATGGCCTGTGGGAATACGATTCTGCGCAGAACTTGCGAACGTGACATGCCGAGCGCTTTGGCAGCCTCTTCTTGACCGGCGTCGACGGAGTTCAATCCGGAGCGCACAATCTCAGATAGGTAGGCCCCCTCGTTCAATCCGAGGCCAAGCAGAGCGTAGATGAACATGGTGCGTTGGAGGTCGCCGGGCACGAGCCGATTCGGGTTCATGGTGAAGAACTCGATGTCCGTCCACGGAATGCCAAACGTAATGGTCGAATACAGGGTTCCAACAAGACCCCAGAAGATGAGCTGCGTATAGATCGGAGTTCCGCGGAAGAACCAAATGTAGGCCGTGGCGACCCACCGCAGAACCGGGTTGGTCGAGCGTCGCATAATCGCCATCGTGACGGCCATCGTGATGCCGAGAACCATTGCGCCCACGGTCAGAGCAAGTGTCCAGAGAACGGCGCGCAAGACCTCTTTGCGGAACAGGTTGTCCCAAACGATGGTCCAGTGCCAGTTGGGATTCGTGATGAGTGCGTTGAGGATCATCACGGCCACGATCGCGACGACGATCGCAGAGATTAAGCGCCCCCAGTTCCGCACGGGTACTGCGTCAATGACCTCAATGTTGTCGCGGTTTGCCATAATTTCTCTCTGCGATCGTTGTCGTGATGGATATTGCGGTTGGTGTCGGTCTTAGCTTGCCGGGTTAACGGCGACTTCGGTTGACACGCCCTCGGTGATTCCCCAGGTGGCGAAGATATCGTCCATGTGGCCTTCGTCCATGAGGTAGTTCATGGCAGCCTCGAGCGCATCTGTCAGTTCCTGATCATCCTTCGCGACGACGACGCCGAAGCCCGCGGAATCTTCAACCTCACCGACGCGCTCAACCTGGCCTTCGGTGATGGCAGCTGCGTAGTCGGCGACGGGGGAGTCGGTGTACATCGCATCGATCTGGCCGGAGGACACGCGCATGGTCACGGCGGACTGTTCTGAGAGCTGCTGAACCTGAATCGGGTTATCCGCGCATACCGTGGTGTTCATATCTGCGAGAACTTCGTCCTGGTAGGTGCCGGACTGAACGCCAATGACTTTGCCGCACACGTCGGCGGGATCAAAGTTGTCTGGGTTGCCAGCCTGAACCGCCCACGCTGAGCCGGCTTCGAAGTATTGGAGCATGTTGACCGCTTCTTGGCGCTCCGCGTTGATCGTGAAGTTGGCGATGCCAATTTCGTAACGGGTGCCAATGCCGGGGATGATCGAGGCGAATTCAGCCTGCTGGGCTTCGAACTCGAGGCCGAGCACCTGCGCGATGGCCTTGCCCATGTCGATGTCGTAACCCTGTGGGGTCACACCGTCCGGTGCGTAGAATTCGGCCGGTGCAAAGAAGATGTTCGTGCCGACGGTAAGTTTGCCATCCTCGGCGATTGCTTCGGGAACCATGGCCGCAATCTCGTCGACCTTGTCGATGTCAGATAGATCGGTTGCGAGGAAGCCTTCCGCGGTCTGGCCACCTTCCTCGGTAGCCGACGTGCCGTTAGTGTCGGCGTCGTCGGAACACGCCGCTAGGGTCAGTGCCAGTGTTGCGGCTGCGATCGCCGACATTATGCGCTTCATTTTTCCTCCAAAAGGTTGGATGCACCACCTCGGCGCATTACCACACCAAGTGTATGCGCCTATCCGCATAAATATGCAAGTTTGATTCAGTGAGATGGATAACGCGTAGTTACCGGACGCGTTCCTCGCGTGTCACCATCGACCATGCGCGCACACCGCCCTGCATGCCAGCCATGTTGGGAACGAAGTTTGCGCCTGTCATCCGAGCGCGGACCGAGTCTGAGATGCGGGCGGCGTTACCACCGCCAATATAGAGTGCGTCCCAGCGGAACACGGGCCAGAGGGATTCGACCGCCTTGAGGACTCTGCGCGACCACGCCGAATCGCCGAGTCGAAGCCGTTCGTGTTCGCCCACGACGTCGTCGTAGACCAAACCCCAGCGCATCGGGGCGTGGGAGATCTCGAGGTGTGGGGCGAGGTGACCGTTGTCTAAAAAGGCCGAGCCAAGTCCGGTGCCAAGTGTGAGCACCAGCTCAAGCCCGCGGCCGGAGACTATCCCAGCCGCGGCCACCTCGGCGTCGTTGAGGACGAGGGCTGGAACCTCGAAGCGTGACTCGAGTGCGGCTTGCATGTCCTGGCCGGTCCACGCGTGTTCGAGGCTGGGCAAGATGCGGGTGTGCGGGCCTGAGCGGCGGATGTAATGAGGCGTGTAGACGACGACTCCTCGGCGAATCATGCCGGGCATGCCAAGCGTGATGCGGTCGAAAGTCGGGCGTGTGCCGGCGCCGATCTCGGTGAGCTGGGCGTCGATGGTCTGCAGCATGTCCGCAGGCGAAAACGGGTAGGGAACCTGCGTGCGCGCCACGCCACTGAGCTGGAAGCCGCCGGCGTCGAGAAGGGTCGACTTGATGCCACCTCCGCCGCAGTCGACGGACAGAGTGACAAGCGGTGCCTGCGAATCGGGTTCCATAGGACAGACCGTAGCGCAAAAGTCAGGACATTCGAAACCGGATTTTCCGGCCGATGCGTGCAAGGCCGTAGGCTTGGACCATGAGAATTCGCATGGATCTTTCCTACAACGGAATGGGCTTCCACGGCTGGGCCATCCAGCCGGGTTTGCGCACCGTCCAAGGTGAGCTGGAGGCGGCGCTGTCGATGGTATTGCGCGAGCCGATCACGCTCACGGTTGCCGGGCGGACCGACGCCGGGGTGCATGCTGCGGAGCAAGTGGCACATTTTGACGTCAACGACGACGCGTGGGCGGCCCTTCCCGGACGATCGAGCCGCGAACCGGGGAAGTCTCTTGTCCGAAAAATCAATGCGATCACGGCGCGAGGGGCGGACGGGCCGCCGGGGTATACGGATGTGGTTGTTAAGGCGGCGTATGGGGTGCCCGATGATTTTGATGCGCGGTTTTCGGCGTTATGGCGCAGCTACTCGTATCGGATCGCCGACGGGCCGGAGAACTGGGATCCGCGGCGACGGGACGTTCTGTGGGGTGATTGGAAGCTTGATCTGGGCGCAATGAACCGGGCGGCCGAGTCGTTGCTGGGTGAACACGACTTCCTCTCATTTTGTAAACCGCGCGCGGGAGCGTCAACTGTGCGGACCTTGTTTGAGCTCGGCTTTAGGCGGGAGGGCGCAATGGTCGTCGGTGTTGCAAAGGCGGACGCCTTCTGCCACTCGCAGGTGCGCACGCTCATGGGCACGCTGATCGAGGTTGGGCGGGGAGCGCGGGGCGAGAACTGGCCTGCGCATCGACTGTCGGAAAGAGTCAGGAATGGCGAAGTGGTGGTCGCGCCTGCGCACGGATTGACGCTCGATGAGGTTGGCTACCCGGGTGTTGGCGAGTATGGAGCGCAGGCGAAAGCGGCGCGTCGATTTAGGGGCTGACCAAGGACCTGTGTGCTCATACGAGCACAAGGGGCGTGTTTGTGCGCTAAAGTGGTGGCAAGTGTCACAGGAATGCCCCTTTCTTTGGGCCTAAAGTCTCAGCTAGGGTGATGAGTGCAAAGATGCCCCTTGGTCAGTTGGCCAAGGGGTTTCGTCTTGCTCGCGGCAACGTGCCGCAGCCAGATACTCATCTGGCTCCCGGCCTCACGGCCGGCCTAGACATGAAGAAAGAGGTGTCATATGAGAATCGCGCTTGTTGCCCACGATGGTAAAAAGCAAGAACTGCTCGACTGGACGCAGTTCAATTTTCCCGTGCTCAAGGAGCACATTCTGTGCGGTACGGGAACCACGGCCACGCTGATTCGGAACGAGACGGGCCTCGACGTTGAAATTTTGAAGTCCGGACCAAAGGGTGGAGACGCTCAGATCGGTGCACGCATCGTTGAAGATCGCCTTGATGCGATGTTCTTTTTCTGGGATCCCGAAACTGCCCAACCTCATGACCCAGACGTTAAGGCGCTGTTGCGCCTTGCCACGCAGTACAACATCCCGATCGCGTCGAATCGCGCAACGGCAGACATCCTTGTTGGTAGCCCATTATTCTACGAAGACGGATACGAGCGCGAGCTCTACGAGCCAGATGCTCGCGATCCCTACATTGCAATCGAAGTCGCAGAACAGACGATGCCGATCTAAACACTTGGCAGCCCAGTGGACTGAACGGTCCATAGGCAGACCACGCAGTGGCGG
>JAAYGH010000113.1 GCA_012727825.1 Trueperella sp. | reverse complement strand
TCATTGGCAGGTCATTTGCACCATCACCTGCGCAGAGGATCATGTCAGGGTCGATATTCCATTCGTCCTGCCAGCGAATGATGGACGCGACTTTTGCATCACCGTCGATAATATCGCCGTAGGTGCGGCCCGCCAGTGAATCTCCCTCGACCTCAAGGCCATTCGCCACAAAGCGGTCGATACCGCTGCGCTCTGCAAGCGGTCCGACGATCTCACTGAATCCGCCTGAGACAAGACCAAATTTTCCGTGACGTGCGTGAACGGCATCAACGAGACGTTGCGCTCCAGAGGTGAGGCGAATGTCGGAAAGGACATCGTCGAAAACCACGCTCGGCACGCCCCGGAGTTTTGCGACGCGCTGTTCAAGTGACTCCGTAAAGTCGAGCTCACCGCGCATCGCCGCTTCCGTGATGTCGCGAACCTCGTCCTCGACTCCTGCGTGGGCGGCGAGCATCTCAATCACCTCAGAGGTGATAAACGTTGAATCGACGTCGGTGACTATTGCTGCCGGGCCGTTGTCGGCCATTGGCCCGGTAATAAAAGCGGAATCGATTGCGAGTGCAGTCGCCGGCCCGCGCATTTCTTCCTTGAATCTTTCTATCGAATCGGCATAGATTTCAAGGTTGTTGTGATTGAGCTCGAAGAACCAGGTCATCGCATTTAACCCGACGGAGCGAACGTCGCGCTCCTCAGGATAAGCATCGACATCCGCGATCGTCTGCCGGATGTGGTGTGCCAGCGCACTAGGGATTGGTCGGGGGGAGACCATTGAAAATCGGACATTCATAAGTTAAGCCTAATCTTAGGTTTCCGTAAAGCAACACGGTGTCACGCAGGGCGAACAGCTGGGCACGTGCCCTATGCCAAAAATAGATCTCCTACGACCCAACAGAAAGGGCCGACCCTTCGGCCGGCCCTTTCCACGAAAGGTAGATCAGTTCATTCGAACTGTTGCTCCCTTGGGAACGACGACGATACCCGATTCTGATACGTGGAATCCACGCGCCCGATCATGCTCGTGATCGATACCGACTTGTGCGCCTTCTTCGACGATGACGTTCTTGTCGAGGATCGCGCCGGAGACGGTGGCGTTCCGACCGACCTGCACGGAGTCAAACAGAACGGAATCACGAACCGACGACCATGAATTCACACGAACGTGGGGCGAGAGCACGGAACCGATGACCTCGCCGCCCGAAACGATAACACCGGGGGAGATGATCGAATCGAGTGCGTGGCCTTGACGCTCACGGTGCCCGTACACGAACTTCGATGGTGGAAGACCGGTGTAGCCGGTGTAGAGCGGCCACTTGTCGTTGTACAGATTGAAAATCGGATTCACCGAGATGAGATCCATATTGGCCTCGTGGAACATGTCGATCGTTCCGACGTCACGCCAGTAGTTGCGATCGCGGTCAGTGGCTCCAGGGACATCATTGAACGTGAAGTCGTACACGCCACAGTCGTTGTTCGCAACGAACTTCGGCACCAAATCGCCACCCATGTCGTGGCTCGAATTCGGGTCCTCAGCATCCTGATGGAGTGCCTCGTAGAGAACATCGGCGGATACAACATAGTTACCCATCGACGCGAGAATTTCGTTCGGAGAATCCGGGAGACCATCAACTTCTGCTGGTTTCTCGAGGAATTCACGAACCTTCTTCTGGTTGTCTGGTTCGGTATCAATCACGCCGAAGGATGTCGACATCTCAATCGGCTGACGAATGCCTGAAATGGTCATACCCACACCTTCATCGATGTGCTGTTCGACCATCTGCGAGAAATCCATCCGATAGATGTTGTCCGCGCCTGTAATCAGGACGATATCGGGACGTTCATCGTCGATGATGTTGAGTGACTGGAAGACGGCGTCCGCGGAGCCGGAGAACCAGCTCTTCGACACGCGTTGCTGTGCTGGGACAGGGGCAACGTAATTACCGAGTAGTGAGGACATCCGCCACGTTTTGGCAATGTGGCGATCAAGGGAATGGGACTTGTACTGCGTTAGAACGACCGTCTTCAGGTAACCCGAGTTGACAATGTTCGACAATACGAAATCGATAAGGCGGTAGGTGCCTCCGAACGGAACGGCCGGCTTGGCGCGATCCTGAGTCAGAGGCATAAGGCGCTTGCCTTCGCCTCCCGCAAGGACAATGGCGAGTACACGTGGTTTAGATCTCATAGTGCTCACTCTAGTAGGTTGCGAAGCAAATTTGGTGCATTTCACAAAATGGATCATCGTCCGAGATAGGCTAGGGGAGAAATTGTTCACCACCCCTATGCAAATGTCTTGTTTGTTTAGAAAGGAAGACCGATGAGAGTCGATCTACTCACACGCGAATACCCGCCACACGTCTACGGCGGTGCAGGTGTTCACATCACTGAACTGGCGAAAGTCCTCAAGGAACACGCTGAAGTTCACGTCCACGCCTTCGATGGTGCGCGCGCGGATGACGGCGCAGACGTCAAGGTTCACGGTTACGACGACGTCGCCGAGCTGGCTGATGCGGATGCGACCCTCCAGATCCTCGGAGTCGACCTCCAAATGGCAGACAAGACCGGCGACGCCGATATTGTCCACTCCCACACCTGGTACGCCAATATGGCCGGCCACATATCGAAGATGCTGCATGGCATTCCGCATGTGATTTCAGCTCATTCGCTGGAGCCCCTTCGCCCCTGGAAACGCGAGCAGCTCGGCGGCGGCTACGAAGTTTCCTCATGGATTGAGAAAACCGCCTACGAGGGCGCCGACGGCATCGTGGCGGTCTCGAACGGCATGCGCGACGGTATTTTGAAGTCCTATCCAAACGTAGATCCGGACAAGGTGCGGGTCGTCCACAACGGCATCGATTTGGCCGAATGGAAGGCACCACAGACTGACGAAGAGTGGGAGAAGGCTCGTGAGTACTTCCGCTCCTACGGTCTGGACCCTGATGAGCCGACGATTATTTTTGTCGGCCGCATCACTCGCCAAAAGGGTGTGCCAGGCCTCCTGCGTGCGCTGAAGTATGTGCCGGACGAGGTACAGGTCATTCTGTGTGCAGGTGCGCCGGATACGCCAGAGATTCTCGAAGAGACCCGCCTGCTTGTCGCAGATCTGCAAAAGGATCGCGACGGCGTGGTGTGGATCGACGAGCATCTCCCGCATGATGAGATCGTGGCACTTGAAGCTTGCTCAACGACGTTCGTGACCCCCTCCGTTTACGAGCCTCTCGGCATCGTCAACCTCGAAGCAATGGCAGTCGGACTGCCCGTCGTCGGCACAGCAACCGGCGGTATTCCAGATGTCATCGATCACGGAGTGACCGGTACGCTCGTCCCGATCGAACAAAAGCAGGACGGTACGGGAACCCCGCTCGATCCAGACAAGTTCGAGAAGGATCTCGGGGAGGCGCTCGCAGAGATGGTCGCCAATCCTGAGCGCGCCAAGGAGATGGGTGTGGCGGGCCGTAAGCGCGCCGAAGATCACTTCTCCTGGGAGTCGATTGCGGTCAAGACGATGGAGTTTTACAACGACATCCTCGGTCAGTAGGAGTATCTAGCAAAGCTAAATGAGGTGGGTCGGCGCGCAGGTAAGCGCGCCGACCCACCTTTGAACTAGGGTTGGAATCATGGGAGATGTCTTAGAGGTAAGTGACGTAGTAGTCCGCCGAGGCGGACGAAATATTATCAACGGTGTTGATTGGGCGGTTAACGAGGGGGAGCGCTGGGTGGTTCTCGGGCCGAATGGCGCGGGAAAAACGACCCTTATTCGGCTTGTGTCTGGCCGCCTTCACCCGACCGCTGGAACAGTGTCAATCATTGGTGAAACGCTCGGCCAGGTTGACGTGGCCGAGCTGCATCCGCTCGTTGGTCTGGCATCGTCGGCACTCGATCAGCGAATAAATGATCGCGAGCGTGTCCTCGACGTTGTGCGCACGGGCGCCTATGGCGTGCTCGGCAAATGGCGAGAAGAATATGAGGACCTTGACGACGATCGTGCCGTTGAACTTCTCGACGTTCTTGGTGTCAAGGATCTCAGCGATCGCCGCTGGGGAACATTGTCATCTGGTGAGAGGAAGCGCGTGGGTATTGCGCGGGCGCTCATGCCGGATCCTGAAATTCTCATTCTTGATGAACCGGCGTCGGGCCTTGACCTAGGCGGCCGTGAGAATCTTCTTGCCTCGCTATCGGACCTTGCACATGCTCCATATGCGCCTGTCATGGTGCTTGTGACGCATCACGTTGAAGATATCCCGGATGGCTTCACGCACGGGCTCCTGCTCAAGGACGGCAAGGTTGCCGCCGAGGGTGAGCTCGATGAGGTCATGACGTCCGAGATCCTCTCAGATGTCTTTGATGTGGACGTCAAGGTCACACTCGAAAGTGGCCGGTATTCGGCGCGTTCCGTCAAATAATAACTGGGAATTTATCCAACGACGCGATCGTTAGGGGTGGCAGGTGGTTATAACCACCTGCCACATTTTCTTGGTCTCATCTTCCACCTGCGGGTGGACAATTGCCATGTGGCACGCGGGTATAATCGATAGTAATTGACGCACAACTTTAGGGGACGCACATGGCATGGGGAATTTGGGCGATCATCACGCTCGTACTTCTTATCGCTGAAACTTTGACCATCGACTTTCTGTTCATGATGTTTGCAGCTGGTACTTTCGCCGCTACGATTTCGGCCGTCTTTGCACCCGATGCACTCGTTCTCCAAATCATCATCTTCTCGATCGTGTCCGTGTTGGGTATTGGATTCGTGCGCCCGTGGGCTCGCAAACATGTCAATGACTCATCGAAGGGCGAATCCAATGTCTACGCGATGACCGGCCAAATCGGTCATGCGCTCACCGACATTGACACGAAGGCGGGTCGCGTGAAAATCGGCGGAGACGTGTGGAGCGCCAAAACCTACGGACCTGCGATTGCAGAAGGCACCACCGTCGTCGTTCAAAATGTTGAAGGTGCTCGTGCAATTGTCCAGCCGTTCCATGCGTACAATTCGAATTCGTAACCTCAGATTAAGAAAGTAGGACTCAATGGAAGTAGGAAACGTACTTCTTCTGGTATTCCTTGCGATTTTGGCGCTTCTGGTCGTCGTCGCAATCGCGAAGTCAGTTATTCAAGTCCATCAAGGCTCGACGGTGATTATCGAGCGTCTTGGTAAATACAGTAAGACGCTACGCCCGGGCCTTCACTTCCTGATCCCGTTCTTTGATTCGGTTCGTCAGCGAATTGATATG
>JAAYGH010000112.1 GCA_012727825.1 Trueperella sp. | reverse complement strand
TCATTGGCCAGCGCCCGCGGTTCGCCCCGCGAAAGGCCGAATCAGAAGCTGTGATGTCCGAGATTGTGGGAGCACCCGTCGTCGTCTCGGCCACCACCTCAGACCGAATGGGATTCACCGGGCGCGACGAAGGTTTAGCTGCGATCGCCACCGCGCTCGTCACGGGCTGCCAGTGTTGAATCGCCGAAAAGGAGCTCTATGCTGATCCATCTGACGAACGGCAACCAGAGGCTGACGCTCCATACGCGCGGTGCCACGATCTTCGGCTGGGACCCCGGCACGGGGGAGTCGGCGCTTGACGGCTACCAATCCGTCCCTGAATTCGACCGCCTCGACGGCCACCGCAACTGCCTTCTTATTCCGTGGACGAACCGCGTGGCACATCAGGAATGGAACGACAACGGTACGATGCGCGGGGTCCGTGAGCTCAGCCCCGAGGGTTTGCACGGCTTTGCGTTTGATGTCGAATTCACTGTGGCTGGCCTGCTTGAAGATCGGGTCAATCATTCGTCGGACGTGCACATCGAGGGCGACCACATCGATCTCGTCGCCACTCTCGAGGCGTCGGAGGCATTCCCGGGCCCGATCGACGTGACCGTGCGCTACGACATCTCACACGAGGGCGTCTTGCGCATCGGCGTCAGCGCCCGCAACACCTCAGAGCGCGATATCCCGCTTGGGCTTGGCTGGCATCCGTACTTTAAGGTCGCCTCCGTCCGGGATGCGCGTGTGTGGGTGCCGGCAACGCATCGCATCGTCGTCGACGACGACGGCATTCCGCTTCCAGCCCTCAGAGCATTTAGACCGATCAAGTCTGACAGGAAGGGCGACCCGTTGGCCGCCACAGCCGCGAACGCCGTGAGCAAAGCGGACGGATCGGAGGCGCTGGCTCCGCCGCCGGCCTGGCTACCCGAGTCGGACGTTCTCCATGAAATTAATCTGCACGACGAGCTCGACACGGCATTCACCGGCCTGCACAATGACGAGGATGCCAGAGCGCACGCCTACCTCGATACCGGCCTCGGTTACGGGGTGGAGATCGCCATGGGTGTGGGCCGCACGGACACGGCGGGGCAGGGGTCGGTGCGATCTGGCACGGGTTCGGCCGAGCAACCTAATCGGGCCGCAGTTCCGTGCAGGTCAAACTTCCATATTTTTACCGGTAACGATCTTGCCCGCGATCCCGGTTTGGCCATCGCGTTGGAGCCGTGCACGGTTATGCCGGACATGCTGAACCGCGAAGAGGAAAAGGGTCGCGTGTCGATCAGCTCTGGCGATACCCGCACTCTCGACGTCGTTGTGGCAATCCTGCACTAAGTGCCCACCGGGCATCCGGCGGGCAGACGCGGGGACTTAGTATGACACGGGTTCGACCGTTGCGCTCGACTTGGGCTGGGCCTTGACCGGCAGGAACGCCACGAGGCCAACGAGTAGGACGAGCACGATGCCGAGAATGCCGAAGTAGGCGGCCTCATCGAGGGCCACGCCAGCGGCAGCTGCGCCAATCGTGATTGCTGTGGAGTACATGAATGGCGAGAGGAACGACACGGCTCGGCCCGTCGTCGCGTAAAGGCCAAAAATTTCGCCCTCTTCACCGGGAGGAGCGATGCGGGCCAAATACGTGCGGGAAGCTGACTGGGTGGGGCCGACGAACACGCACAGCATGAGGCCGAAGATCCAGTAGACCATCGTCGGCGAAAGGCCGCCCATGCCATCGTGGAAGAAGAAAATAACTAGACCGCACACCACCATCGACACGAGCGAAATGATGATGACGCTGCGGGCGCCAAGGATGTCGTCGAGCCAGCCGAAAGCGATCGTCGCAATGCCGGCGACGAGATTTGCGGCAATGCCGAAGATGATGACTTCGCCTGCGGAGAAGCCGAAGGCCGCGGCAGCGAGCACAGCACCGAAGGCGAACACGCCGGCTAGCCCGTCGCGGAAAATCGCGGACGAGAGCAGGAACCACACGACGCCGCGGTCCGTGTGCCACAGGTGGCGGACTGACGCGAACAGTTGCTTGTATGAGCCAATCACGCCAAGTTTGGGCGTACCGGTGCGTGGCGGCTTGTTCTTCATCGTGAACAGGAGTGGTGCGGAGAACACCAGCGTCCACGCTGACGCCACGAGCATGGAGACGCGAATGTTCATGCCGTTCTCACTGGTCACGCCGAACCAGCCGACGTCGGGATTAATGAAACCAACGAACAAGATGAGCAGGAGAACGATGCCACCCAAATAGCCGAGACCCCAGCCAAACCCGGAGACGCGCCCGACGTTCGATGGCGAGGAGATGTCGGTGATGATCGCGTTGTACACAACCGAGCCGGATTCGAACGCGATGTTGCCCGCAGCCAGCAGGAAGAGGCCGAGCCACAGCTGCGTCTCGCCGGGTGAGACGAAGAATAGACAGGCGGTGATGAGCGCTGTGAGCAAGGTGGTGATGCGCATGACACTCGCGGACTTACCCGAGCGGTCCACACTTTGGCCGTGTACCGGTGCGATGACAGCCACGATGAGGCCTGCGCCAGCAAGCACGTATCCGAGCCGCTGGTTTGCTGCCGGGCCGAACAGGTCAGAGTTTACGAGGTAAACAGAGAAGACGAAGGTGGTGACGATTGCGTTGAAGGCGGCCGAGCCCCAGTCCCACAGGCCCCATGCCCAGACTTTCTTCGTGAAGATTGGGCCCTTCGGCTTATCTGAGCCCGGGGAGATATTTGTGTGCATGTTCGTGGCAGTCATAGGGCTAAGGTACTCGGAATTGCTTACTGGTAGGTAAACCATGCGGTTCTGTCACATGGTTTTACTGCCTCTCATGTGTGCTAAATCCCCGTTCGCGGGCGGGTATGGGCAGTGCCGTGCACAAGCGGTTATTGTGGTGGTGTGAAGATTTTTGATTCGAAGTCCAAGTCTCTCCGCGAGTTTGACACGATCGAACCGGGCAAAGTCGGGATCTACCTGTGCGGTGCCACCGTGCAGGGTTCTCCGCATGTCGGACACATGCGTTCGGCGCTGGCATTTGACGTGCTTACGCGCTGGCTGCGCCGGTCCGGTTACGACGTGACCTTCGTGCGCAACGTGACGGATATTGACGACAAGATTTTGGCGAAGTCCGCCGAAGCTGGACGCCCGTGGTGGGCGTGGGCGTACGTGTATGAGAAGGAGTTCACCGAGGCGTATCGCGCGCTCGGCGTGCTCGAACCGACGTACGAGCCGCGAGCAACGGGGCATGTGCCGGAAATGGTCGAGATGATTCAGCGCCTCATCGACCGCGGGCATGCCTACGCCGGTGAGCCTGGCAACGTGTATTTCGACGTGGCGTCGCTGCCTGAATACGGGTCGCTGACGAACCAGTCGCTGGATGATTTGACAGTGGATGACGACGACGCGGCGTCCGACAAGCGCAGTCCGCACGACTTTGCTTTGTGGAAGGCCGTGAAGGCAGACGAGCCGACGACGGCCTCATGGGACACCCCGTGGGGTCGCGGGCGCCCGGGCTGGCACATCGAGTGCTCGGCGATGGCGGGTAAATACTTGGGTGAGGCGTTTGATATTCACGCAGGTGGTATTGATCTGCGCTTCCCTCATCACGAAAACGAGCAGGCCCAGTCGAATGGTGCGGGATACGAGTTTGCGCGCTACTGGATGCACAACGCCTGGGTGACGATCGAGGGTGAGAAGATGAGTAAGTCGCTCGGGAATTCGCTCATCGTCGCAAACATCCTCGAGGAACATGCGCCGGTCATCGTGCGTCTGGCTCTGGGTACGGTGCACTACCGCTCGACGGTTGCATACTCCGAGTCCACGCTCACCGAAGCCGCAGCGATTTGGGATCGCCTCGCCGGTTTCGTTGACCGTTCGGTGATGACCGTTGGCGAGGTATCGCTCGACGAGATCGCGGCGCTTATGAAGGCGGACCTCCCGGAGGACTTCGTGGAGGCTATGGACGACGATCTCAATGTGTCGGCCGCTCTCGCCGTGATTCACGAACATGTCACGCTCGGTAATAATGCGCTCACCGTCCATGATCATGTGGAGGCTCGCGAACAGCAGGTTCTGGTTCGGGCGATGCTCGACGTTCTCGGGCTCGATCCGCTCGCAGAACCGTGGCGTACCGAGGCCTCCGGTTCGAACATGCACGACGCGCTCGATTCGCTCGTGAACCGTATTTTAGAAGAACGCGCGCAGGCGCGCGCACATAAGGATTGGGACCGTGCAGACTCGCTGCGCGATTCTCTGACAAACGCTGGCATCACCGTGGAGGATTCCTCGGAAGGTGTGCGTTGGAAGGTTGGCGGGGATCTTGGCTAATCATCGCGGTCGCCCCGGCGCTGTCCGTAAGAATGCCCGTAAGGGCAGCTCAAAGGGCACGGGCGGGCACAGTCGTAAACGACTCGAAGGTAAAGGTCCAACGCCGAAGGCTGAAGATCGTACCTACCATCCCGCATACCAGCGCAAAAAAGAACGGGTGGCCGCTGAAAAGCGCACCGCTGGCCCAAAGTTGCGTGCAAGTCTGCTCCCAGCTGAGGGTAATGAACTCGTAGCGGGCCGAAATCCCGTGTATGAGGCTGTTCAGTCGGGAATTCCCTACGAACGTGTGTTCCTCGTGTCGTCGATGACGAACGACGATCGCGTATCCGATGTTGCTCGCCAGGCGATGGCCAACGGCACGCCGATCGTGGACGTGACGCGCGGGGAACTCGACAAGATGACCGGCGGCCAGGTTCACCAGGGCATCGCGATTGAGGTGCCACCGCACCCGTACGTGAGCCTTGATGACCTCGTGGAGCGCGGCTACGATTCGGACCGCCCGGGACTGATCGTGGCTCTCGATTCTGTGACAGACCCCCATAATCTCGGTGCGGTCATGCGATCGGCGGCGGCATTCCGCGCAGACGGGGTGCTCATTCCTGCACGTCGCTCGGCCTCGGTGAACGCGACGGTCTGGAAGGTCTCGGCGGGAGCCGCGGCACGCATTCCAGTTGCCCGCGAAACGAATCTCGTCCGATCGCTGAAGGAATTGCAGAAGCAGGGGTACTTCGTCGTCGGGCTTGCAGGCGATGCGGATGCGGATGTTGCGGATGTAGATCTGGCAGACGTGCCGCTCGTGCTCGTCACCGGATCTGAAGGTGGCGGACTGTCTCGACTCGTGCGTGAGACCTGCGACGTCATTGCATCGATCCCTATCGACGGCGATACCGAATCGCTCAACGCCTCGGTCGCAACGGGCATCGCGCTCTACAATATCGACCACAAGCGCGCCGCTCTCTAGAATTTTTCGCTGGGCGCGAGGTTGCTCCCGTCCACGTCGGAGTGCTGATATATGCTGAATGTAAGGAGGCGACATGGCATCTTGGCGGACAGTTCACGGACACATCCAGAGGCTCGATAGCTGGCTGGTCTCAGATGAGGACGTGCATGCGTTCTTCGAGGATGAACGGATTCTTGGTCGCGGTTGCGCCGACGGCCAGGGCGGTTTCGATTTCGAGGTTGCCATTGCTGGGCGGCGCCGCCGTGTCGCGACTCTTGACGATGCTGGCACGGTGTTCCGTGGCCGGTCCGTGAACGATCTCGTTGATTTGATGAGCGAGCGCCTGCGCAAAGTTGAGGTTGAACTCGACGGCGAGGTGGCCCACGGGCCCATCGATCTCGGCTCTGTTGATGTGTCTGATGAATTCTTGCTCGAGGAACCGGACGAAGAGTGCGTGGAGGAGGCCGTTGAGGTCGATTTTAGCGACGCCGGTGCGCGCGTTTCTCCCGAGGCTTCAGTTGACGAGCAGAATGAGATTGACGACGACGGTCTGGACGAAGTTTTTGGGCGTGAGGGCCCCATGATGGTCATCGTGGATTTGCCTCTGTCAGAAGTGCCAAGTTTGGTGGCGTCGGACGATGAGCCGATGGCTGTCTCCAAGTTGGGTGACGCACTCGTGCTGACCGCCGAAACAACCATGCCGTCGGTGCGTAAGTTGTTCCCTCGGCCGTCGTATCAGATCATATTGTTGGCAGGCCGTGAAGACGAGAACCCAACGTTGCACGTGCGCCGTGATAATCAAAAGCTCACGTGGGACTGGGCTGGTGAACTACCGATTTTCCGCTGGATTGAACCGGGCAGTGAGGGCCACGAATTCGTCGTCGACGAGACGGGCGCAGGTGCCGTGGCGCGCCGAGCGGTTGCAGACGTCATTGATGCTCGCTTCGCCGATATTCGGATGGCACTCCAAACCTCTGCGCCCAATGGCGTGCGCGCGCTCATTCAGGCGCTCAATTTGCCGGACGAGATTGCAGATGTCATGGAAGGCAGCCGTCAGCTGCCCGAGATCCCGAACTCGCACGTGTTCAGCCCCGGTAGCGTAGGCTCCGCATTCGAAGATCGCATCGCATATGAGATTGCGGGCGAAGGATTCGTTGAGCCGGAGGTGATGGGCGCCTACCGAAAGTTTTATCTTGATAAGCCGTGGGCAGTGGCGCTGGCATCAGCGGCGCAGACAGCGGTTGCCGGCGGTTTACTGGCCAGCGGCTTTGGCAGGATTCACCGGGGAAAGAAGTGGAAGCTTCGGACCGTCATGGGCGGCTGGCTGTTTGTGGGTGGCATGACCCGAATTTTAACGACCTCCTACGCTCAGTCCCTCGTTTCCCAGCGCCAAAGCGATATTGAAACGTGGAAGACGATGCGCAACCTTCAGGAAAATGATGACTAACGGCGGAGAACTCCCGGTTGAGCCCAATGAGGGAGATCTGGATTCCTTCTGGGTCCGAGCCATGACGAGGGCGAAATTGAATCCGATTGAAGCCGTGGGTGGCCAAACCGATCTAGTGTCGCTGCGTCCTGGATCGTTTGCGTTCGGATACACGCGCGAGCAGGCCAACGATCTTGCTGCTCTGGTGCTGGCGGAAATGAAGACCGCCACCTCGAGCTACGCGGCCGCATACGACGTCGAAGGTGAAGCACTCCCGACTCCCGAAGATCTGTGGATCATGTGCGATGGCGAGGGCCGCCCGCGGGCGTTGCTCCGCAACACCCGCATCCAGTGCATCCCGTTCTCTGAGGTGGATGACGAGGTGGCACAGGCCGAAGGTGAGGGCGACCTTGAGAAATGGCGAGCTGATCACTATGCGTTCTTCACGGCCGAGGCTGAGGAGCTTGGATACGACTTCGGTATTGACGGCGATGTCGTCGTCGAATATTTTGAGGTACTTTTCTCGCACTAATTGGTAGGAGATGACGGGCGAATGGCGCCCAGTTTCCTGCACGCGACGATGCCGCATCCTGCGAGCCACCTCACAAATGATTGAACATTCTCACTATCTGGATGGCATTCATTACACATGGTGAGATAATTTTTTGTTAATCGGACGCGCGAGTACTATCGATCAGGGTCGTAAACGCGGCCGTAGAGCGCCGCGTGGCACCTCAGTATTTTTGATAATGGAGGTTTGCGTGGCTGGTTTTACTTGGAAAGTTCACGGAAATGGAAAGACGATCCGTCCGGGTGAAGTTGTTCTTCCCAACGAACGGATGTCCTGGCCGATAACGATCGGCATCGGAGCACAGCATGTGGTGGCCATGTTTGGGGCCACCTTTTTAGTACCCCTTCTCACTGGATTCGAGCCGGCCACAACCCTGTTTTTCACGGGTATCGGCACGATTCTTTTCCTTCTTGTCACGTCGGGCCGTCTGCCTTCCTACCTTGGCTCGTCCTTCGCGCTGATTGCGCCGATTGGCGCGGTCACCGGGTACGTGGCGGGAGGCGGAGCGCCCCTCGACCAGTCGAAGGCGGCCCTCGCACAGGGTGGCGTGATCGCGGCAGGTGCGGCCCTCGCGCTCGTCGGACTGATCGTCCACTTCGCCGGCGCCCATTGGATCGACAAACTCATGCCGCCGATTGTCACGGGTGCCATTGTGTCGCTCATCGGCTTCAATCTTGCGCCCGCCGCATGGGGCAACGTGCAGGCTGCGCCCGTCACCGCCGTCGTCACGATCGTCACTATTTTGGCGGTCACTGTTCTGTTTAAGGGCATTGTCGGCCGATTAGCCATTCTCATCGGTGTGGTGGTTGGCTACATCACCGCAATTATTCGCGACGAGGTTAACTTCGACGCGATCGCTGAGGCCGCCTGGGTTGGCGCGCCCACATTCCGTGCACCCGCCTTCGACGTGTCCCTACTCGGTCTGTTCGTGCCGGTCGTGCTCGTACTTGTTGCGGAAAATGTTGGTCACGTGAAGTCCGTTGCTGCAATGACCGGCGAGAACCTTGATGACATCACCGGTAGGGCACTGTTCGCCGACGGCATCTCAACCGTCTTCGCCGGAGCCGGTGGCGGTTCGGGTACCACCACGTATGCCGAGAATATCGGCGTTATGGCCGCGACCCGCGTGTATTCGACGGTGGCCTACGTCGTCGCCGCAGTCATCGCTCTTGGCCTCTCGATGCTCCCGAAGTTCGGGCAGATCATTGCCACGATCCCGCCCGGAGTCCTCGGC
>JAAYGH010000111.1 GCA_012727825.1 Trueperella sp. | reverse complement strand
GCTGCGGCGAGACCTTGCCGGCCGTTCCCAGCTGCTGAGCAAACAGCGAGACGCGAAGTTCTTCCACCATCCACCGCGCTTTGCGGAGAGTGGCGGCACGCTGGGCGTTGTAGCCCTCGGACTCGTATGCTGCGAGCTCGGCCTCCACGTGTTCCTCGACGTCGGCAACCTGCCAGGCGAGCGAATCGTCCGCCGCCGGATTGGCTGCCGCCTTCTCGATGCGGAGTTTCGCCCCCTGCAGATACCGGATCAGGTGCGGGAAGTATTCGTCGGGGGTGCCATAGATAAAGCCGTCATAAACCAAGGCGCTGACCTGTGCCCGCACATCCGCCACCGTATTAATCAGTGCCAACGATGAGGACTGCCGAATGAGTGCATCAACCTCCCCATACGCCTGCAAAACACGGACCGCAGTCTTGACCAGCCGATACACCTCTTCCTCGAGGTGCTGGCGTGCGTGCGTGCGCAGTTCTTCGTAGGCGGTGCGCGTGCGCATCCGGCCAAGCGGATTGGCCGTGGATTTTGCCCAGCGGTCGGCAATAGCGCGGGTTGCTGCAAGCTGGAGGTCATCCACCAGGGCCTCGGTGCTCGGATAGGGCGTGGCCGCGAGCGTCAGCGCCTCCTCACCACTCCACCGCGATGTAATCCGCGATTCGGGTAGCGCGAGGTCGATCGCGAGCAGCCGGATGACGCCGCGGCGATGATCGCGCACCTGCTCTGCCGGCTCGGCCAGCACACGCAACGCAACGTTAACGTCGCCCGCTGCAGGCACCTCCACGAACGCGGGATATCCGCGCACCGTCATCCCGCGTGGACCTTGAGACTCGACGACGTCGGGCAGCTCCGGCAGAGTGTCCGGCCAGGTTTCGAGGTTGTCGGCGTCCGGGACGTTCCACGTGTGGTCCGGCGCCCTCTCGGCTCGGGTTCCTCCTGCAAGCGCAGAAGGAACCGAGCCTCCATCGGAGGCGGGGTGCTTCGTGGACGCCTCAGGCGCGCCACCGGAACTGCCTTGACGCAACAGTTGAGCCCGAGCCTCGTCCAGAGCTTGAGCAACAGCACCCTTGACCACCGACTCGACGGCTGAACGAGTTTGCGGTGCGAGCCGACGTTGTAGCTCCGTGATCGACGGGCCTTCATCCAAGACTGCCCCGCGCTCCGAGCGCACGCGGAACGTGATCTCGAGATGGGACGGCAACGTGACGGCCTCCCAATCCGCGGGTTCAATATCTATCTGCCGTAAGCGCCGCACGGCATCCGTGAATGCCTCGCGGAATGAAGGCGCACCCGGCTGGCCATGCGCGACCGCCTCCCACGCGGGAAGTAGCTCCGAGATGTCACGGGCGACATCCGGCGCGGGCACCAAGTTGCGGCGCACCGGTTTTGGCAGCGCACGAATCGTCGCGACGACGAGCTCATCCAACATGCCGGGAACGAGCCAGTCGAAGCCATCGTCAGAAAGCTGTGGCAACAGGGTGACCGGCACGTTGATCGTCAGGCCGTCGGCGTGCTTGCCGGGAGTAAAGTGATACTCGATCGGGAGCGTGATGTCGCCTTGCACCCACTCGGCAGGGAAGTCGTCGTCAGATACAGACGTGGTGCCAAGAAGGAAATCCTGCGTGAAATTGAGCAGCTCCGGGTTGGCTTTCCGCTCCTTCTTCCACCATGAGTTGAAGTGGCCACCAGAAACGATCTGCGGGGGAAGCCGCTCGTCAAAGAACGTGAACTGAGCGTCGTCGTCGGCGACCAATCCCACCTGGCGCAGGCGCTGTTCAACCTCGCGTGCCTCCCTGAGCTGGCGCTCGTTGTGCTTTGCGAACGGGTGGTGATGGCGCCAGGTGCCTTCGACAAGTCCGTGGCGGATAAACATGTCTCGAGCGAGTTCGCGCGCGGAATCCGTGCCGATCTTTGAAAGGAGCACCCGCCGGTCGGCGATGATGGGAAGGCCGTAGAGCATGACCTTCTCGAGGGCCATGGCGGCGCCCTGCCGCGTCGACCAAAACGGCTCCGAGTACTGGCGCCGCACGAGATGGCTGCCCACCTCCTCCACCCATTCGGGCTTAATGCGAGCGGCCGTTCGCGCAAACAAACGTGACGTTTCCACGAGCTCGGCCGCCATCACCCAATCGGGGTTGCGCCGGTGCAGTCCCGAGCCGGGCCAGATCACGAATCGTGTGCCGCGAGCACCGAGGTAGTCTTTCGTGCGTTCATCCCACGAGCCAAGGTTCGACAGCAGCCCGACGAGCATCGACTTGTGGATGGAGTCCGCGGCCGGTGTGTCTGAGGATTGTCCGAGGGCCTTGACGGCGCGCGCGACGTCTTGGTTGTGCGAGTTGTCCAAACCCTCGTCAGTCGCTTTGCGTAACTGTGCCTTGGTGGGAAGCTTCATTGGCGCAAGATTGATTCCCAGCGGGCGCGAGAGTTCGCGCAGCTGTTGGACGACGTCCTGCCATTCGCGAAAGCGCAACCAGTTGAGGTATTCGGCGCGGCACATTCGGCGAAATGCGGAGCCGGACAGTTCGCGCTGTTGCGTGCGCAGGTAGCGCCACAGATTGAGGTAGGCAAGAAAATCCGATGAGCGGTCCACGAAACGTGCGTGGAGCTGGTCGGCCTGTGCGCGGAACTCGGTGGGGCGCTCGCGAATGTCTTGGATCGACATGGCTGCCACGAGGACGAGAACCTCGGATGCGGCGTCGTTCTCCACGGCTTCCAGAAGCATGCGGCCAAGGCGCGGGTCGATCGGAAGCCGGGCAAGGGCGCGGCCGGTCTCAGTGAGAAGGTGAGTGCCGGAGCCGACGACGGTGCCACGGGACTCAGCGCTCATCGTTTCGAGGGCGCCGATTTCTTCGAGAAGCTGGATGCCTGCACGCACCGCGCGCATGTCAGGCGGGTCAATGAAAGGGAAATCTTCCACGGAGCCGAGGTTCATCGAAGCCATCTGCAAAATGACCGATGCGAGCGAAGTGCGCTGGATCTCCGGTTCGGTGAACTCGGGGCGCGCAGCAAAATCTTCCGCGGAATAGAGGCG
>JAAYGH010000110.1 GCA_012727825.1 Trueperella sp. | reverse complement strand
GTATATACCGTCCCCGTGTTTGCAGGTGGCTTTGGCGTAGCCGGTGCCGGCTTAGCAGCGGGAGCAGACACGGCGGGCGTGCCAATCGACAGGCGCTGGCCAATGCTCAGGCGATTCGGGTTCGCCAAGTTATTTTCCGCGGCGATTGTTGCCACTGTGGTGCCGTGTTGCATGGCGATTTTGCTCAGGGTGTCGCCAGCCTTCACCGTATAGGTGGTGCCTTGCGATGTTGAGGGCTGCGACGGCGCTGCTGGCGCAGGAGTTGCGTCTGGCTTTGTGGTTCCGCCAATCGTTAGCTTCTGACCAATGCTGATGCGGTTCGGATTCACGATGTTGTTATCGGCAGCAATCTTCGCGACGGTCGACTTGTGTTTAAGTGCAATCGTGCTGAGAGTATCGCCGCGTTGGACGACGTAGGTCGTCTGTTCCGCAACCGGCTTGGCGGGCGCTGGACTTTCGGCGGGCTTCGTGGTCGCAGCGGATGGAATCCGAAGCTGTTGACCTGGGAAGATCAGGTGGGCTGAACGAAGATTGTTCTCGCGGACGAGGACGTCAACGGTGGTGCCGGTGCGCTTGGCGATATCGCTGAGCGTGTCACCCGCTTTGACCTGATAGGTCATAAGCGGCGCCGTGAAGATCGGGGTCTTAACCTCGGCGAGATGTCCGGTTGGTGCAGCCTGCGCCATGGGAACGATCATCGTCGCTGCTGTGGCGGCGGCAAATGCTGCTCCCGAACGCTTGATCCATGACGACATGGAGCCTCCGTATGTTGCTGGATTTACAAATGTGACAAATGTGCATCGAGATGTAAATGTTATAAATGATTCACCTGAGACGATAGCGGACTTCACGGCGTGTTGCCAGTCAAATTCCATATTTTGGTGTATATTTTCGCCCACGATTTTTAGGCGTGCTTTGTCACGGTCCAAACAGCGTTGTACGAAGGCGCCGGAGAGCTCTCCACCCCCAGCGCTTGAGGTAAAGCAATCACTCGGATAACGCGGGGGTGGATGCATCGCGGGGGATTGGCCTCAGGAGTTAATGGCGACGATCCTCGAGCGAGTTCATGACCGACCGTAAAATAGGTGCATCGGGTAGGTTCTCGACGGCGGCGAAGGCCTGACGTTCATAGTCATTGATCAAAGATTCGTGGGCATCGAAGGCGCCCGAGTCCATGACGATCCGTTGGATGTCCGCGACATCTGCGTCCGTCAACTCGCGTCCAAGTGCATGGTCGATGATGGCGACATCTTTTGCTGGCGCCATTCCACGCGTGAGAGCGAGGAGAACGGTTCGTTTACCTTCGGTGATGTCCCCGCCAGCGGGTTTACCCGTGTCTTCGGGTTTTCCTAAGATGCCGAGCTCATCGTCGCGAAGTTGGAACGCGATGCCAAGTGGTGTGCCCACGTGCGAAAGCCGGTTCAGATCGTCGTCGTTAGCGCCCGCAAGTGCGGCGCCAATAAGAAGGGGCAGCTCAACCGAATAGCGCGCTGACTTGTGGCGAAGAACAAGAAGCGAATCATTGATTGCGCTCGTTTGGTCGTTGTTGAGGGTCGAGAGCTCGGCACGAAAGTCGAGGTACTGGCCGTAGGCCGTTTCGGCCGTCATCCCGTGATAAATCTTGCGAGCACGCACGTGTGCGAGTGCATCCGTGTGCTCTGCCTTTTCGAACTCGAGTGCGCCTAGTGAGAGAAGAAAGT
>JAAYGH010000016.1 GCA_012727825.1 Trueperella sp. | reverse complement strand
GTATAACGCGGAGAACTACGCGTCCCGCCTCGCGAATAGGAGCCATCCGAGTGCAGCAATGATCGTCGCATAGAGCCCCAGTGTGCCGGCGGCATGCCACGAGTTCAAAATAATTACCGAGTCTCCGGGGACGATTGGCGCATCAGCAATCGCCGCAGTGCCGAGAGCATACGGGGTGAACTGGGGGAAGATTTCTCGGAAGAACGTGCCCGGTATGAGTACGAAGGTGTCCGAAAGTAAAGTAAACGCGGTCATGAGTGAAATAGCTCCGGCCGTGGATCGTACGATGTACCCTAATCCGGCGCTCATAACAGCGATCGTTATCAACACGAAGGCGAACATGGCGATGGGGAGGACGCCGTCGCCGAAAAAGTTCACGTTCCCGTGCCGGATAGTCATCGCGAACCACGCACCTATGATGATGGCGAGCAACAGTAAGGCGGAGAAACCCGCCACCGCCACGATTTTTGCCACGAATACTCGACTGCGGCGCGGATCGGACATCATGGTCGTGCGCATTGTGTTGTGCGAATATTCCACAGTCACGGACATTGCTCCAATGACGATGAAAAATAGTGTGAGGAATTGCCAGCCGTCGGTGATGTGGGCTCCGGTTATTTCGGCTTGGTTCCATTCTGGGTCAGACACCATGTAGACAATGACCGTGTAAAAAAAGAATGCCAACCCAGCGGTAACGATAATCGCCCGCGAATTGAATTTCATGAACTCTGAAATAAGAGATCGGATAAAACCGGCCTTGAACTGAGCTGGGTTGAACTGAACCGGGTTGAACTGAGCGGGATTGAACTGCCCTTGGGAAATGTTTTGAGTAGTCATGTGGTGTCCTTAGAGCTGATTCTGTGCGGGCAGGCCGGAGGTGTAATCAACGCTTGATTCGGTGAGCTCCATAAATACGTCTTCAAGTGAGGAGCGAAGTTCGCTGAGTTCGTGAAGTTCGATGCCGCGGGTAAAGAGTAGGTTGCCAATGTTTTCACGCTCGGCGCCAGGAACTTCGAAGGCGCCAGTGGGGAAGCCCTGGCTGGGCGGAAGGTCGACGACGTTCCAGCCTGCCTCTCGTAGCGTGGAGTGGATTGCCTCCATGTCGGGGCCTTGCACGCGAACCCGAACGCCGCGATCGGACTCGGTGAACTTTGAAATCGGGCCGTGGTCAAGGAGGCGGCCGCGGCCAATGATGATGAGATCATCAGCTGTCTGCGACATCTCGCTCATGAGGTGTGATGAGACGAAAACCGTGCGGCCCTCACTGGCAAGGTTGCGCATCATTTGGCGGACCCAACGCACGCCGTCGGGATCGAGGCCGTTGACCGGCTCATCGAAAATCAGGACTTGGGGGTCGCCGAGCAACGCCGTCGCGATTCCAAGACGCTGACCCATGCCAAGTGAGAAGCCTCCCACCTTCTTTTTCGCCACGGTTGCAAGGCCGGTCAGGTCAATGACTTCATCCACGCGCGACGACGGAAAACCGTGAGTCGCGGCGACGATCCGCAAGTGTTGGCGCGCCGTACGTCCCGGATGGAACGCCTTGCCATCGAGCAACGCGCCGACGGCAGTCAGCGGGGAGCGGAGCTTCGAATACTCGGTGCCGCCAACGAGGGTTCGTCCTCTCGTTGGCGTGTCTAGGCCAACGATGCATCGCATCGTGGTCGACTTTCCGGAACCATTCGGGCCAAGGAAGCCGGTGACGGCGCCTGGTCGAAGCGAAAAGGATAGGTTGTCGACCGCGCGGGTCTTGCCGTAATCCTTTGTCAGATTCTCGACTGTGATCATGAGTCCTCCACGATGGGGTTACGTAAGCTGTTTCATCGTAAGGCTGCGGAGGGCAGGCCGGCGTCATACTCCAGCGGGACTTTTTGGTGCGAACCCCGAGAATGTGGTGAGGGTTATTCCCCTAGGGCTGAAAAGGGGAGACACTACTCTTGTCATGGAGTATCTCTCCGCTAAGATAAGTATCGAATTCGCCGCGAGTGCGGCGTGAACGACAAGGAGGCTCCGTTGAGCAATCCGATTATCAGCAATAATCCCTATTTCAAGACCGGCCAGCAGCGGCCCAATCAAGCTCCGCAGGCATACCAGCAGGGCTACGGTCAGCAGCAGCCGAACCAGCAGGGTTACGGTTACCCAGACCAGCAGTACCAGGGGCAGCAGTATGGTGGCTACCCAGAGCAGTCTCGGCAGGGCGCGTTCCAGCCATCTGCGCAGGGTTCGCCCTTCGGAGCTGATGACGGCCGTATGACCTATCAGGATGCTCTGAACAAGGTTGGCATCCTTCTTGGCCTTGCAATTATCTCGGGAGTCGCAACCGCGATTCTCGTGCCGCCGGCGCTGTGGATGCCGGTCGCGATCGGAACCGTCATTGCCGCCTTCGTGGTCGGCATGATCCTGGCGTTCCAGCGTATGGTCAAGCCCGGACTTGCGATTGCCTACTCGGTGCTCGAAGGAATTGTGCTTGGCGCCATCACGGTGGCCTTTGAGCAGATCATCCCTGGCATCGCAGTTCAGACGGTGATGGCGACGGCGATTATCGTGGGCGTCACATACGCGCTTCACTACTCGGGTGCGGTTCGTACCTCTTCCAAGGGCCGCAAGATCGTCCTCACGGTCATGCTCGGCTATCTCATTTTCTCGTTGGCCAACCTCGTGCTCATGCTGTTCGGCGTGTTCGACAATCAGGCATGGGGCATGCGCGGCTACGAGATCGCCGGCATCCCACTGGGCGTCGTCCTCGGTGCCGTCATGATTCTCGTCGCCGCCTACATGTTGATCGCCGACTTCGAGGACATCAACATCGCGATCGAGAACGGTGCGCCGAAGGAATTCTCGTGGACCACGGGCATCGCCATCGTTATGACGATCCTGTGGATCTACATCGAGGTTCTGCGCATCATCGCAATCCTCAACTCGCGCAACTAGCGCAATACTCAATGGGCGGGGAACTGGCGCTGGTCAGTTCCCCGCCCTTTTTGGTACGTGTAGTGTGTACAGCTCTAGACTGTGATGGGGGAGTGAGATGAGCCAAAGCCTGAGTTCTCAAGCGGTGCAGGACATCGTTGACCGCATCGCGGCCGGCGACTTGAAGGATGGCGAAGCCCTCCCGCCCGAGGCGGAACTAGCCGCCGAGCTTGGGATCTCCCG
>JAAYGH010000004.1 GCA_012727825.1 Trueperella sp. | reverse complement strand
GCCGCGCAGCACAGCCACAACCCCCGCACGTATCGTGGTGGGCCGCGTGTGGATCCTCTTGATGCCTCCGGTCGGGTGAGCACGACCGATCGGGTCGTTCCAGACTCCCGGTGGGAACGGATACCGGATGATGGTCGGTCTGAACAGCAAAATCACGAGGAGCTGTTGACTGGTCTTAACTCGCAGCAGCGTGCGGCAGTCACGCATGAGGGTGGGCACCTGCTCGTCGTCGCAGGAGCGGGCTCAGGCAAGACTCGAGTGCTGACCACGCGGATCTCCTACCTGATCGCCACGGGCCGGATGCGACCATCGGAAATTCTCGCGATCACATTTACCAACAAGGCTGCCAATGAGATGCGTGAGCGTCTCGAGCAGATGATCGGGCCCACGGCCCGGCGGATGTGGATCTCGACCTTCCATTCGGCATGCCTGCGCATCCTGCGCGCCGAGCACAAAGCGCTCGGTATGCGCTCCACGTTCACGATCTACGACTCGGCTGATTCGAACCGGCTGATGACGATGGTGGCCCGCGAAGAAAACATTGACACGAAGCAGCACCCACCAAAGGCACTACTGCGCCGTGTATCCGACTTGAAAAACGAGATGATCGGGGCGGAGCAATTCGGGCGCGGTGAGCTCGATCGGGACGACGCCGTCGTCGCCGAAGCCTACCTCGGCTACCAGCGCCGCCTACGTGCCGCAAACGCGGTGGACTTTGACGATCTCATCATGCTGACGGTCCAGTTGCTACGAAACAATCCGCAGATCGCGGAGCATTACCGGCGCCGTTTCCGGCATGTGCTCGTGGACGAATATCAGGACACGAACACGGCCCAATACGAACTCATCCGCGAACTAGTGGGGGATGAGACCGACGATCCGCACGGCGAGCTCACCGTGGTTGGCGACGCCGACCAGTCGATTTACGCCTTCCGAGGCGCCACGATTCGAAACATTCAGGATTTCGAAAAGGACTTCACGGACGCCAGATCAATCCTGCTCGAACAGAACTATCGCTCCACTCAGAACATCCTGTCGGCCGCCAATGCCGTGATCTCGAACAACGCGGGTCGCCGTCCGAAGAGGCTGTGGACGGATTCGGGTTCGGGTGAAAAGATCGTCGGCTACGTCGCGGACGCGCAGTCTGATGAGGCCTCGTTCGTCGCCGAAGAAATCGATGCCCTGCGCGATAAGGGCATGAAGTATGGCGACATCGCGGTGTTCTACCGAACCAACGCACAGTCGCGGGCGCTGGAAGAAATGTTCGTGCGCTCTGGCATCCCGTACAAGGTCGTCGGTGGAACAAAGTTTTACGAGCGCAAGGAAATCAAGGACGCACTTGCGTACCTGCAGGGGATCGCAAACCCTGATGACACGGTCTCCATCCGCAGGATCCTTAACGAACCGCGCCGCGGGCTCGGCGCAAAAGCCGAGCAAACGGTTGCTATGCATGCCGCTCGGTGGGGGATCTCCTTCGGAGCGGCACTCACCGACGTCGCGCATCCCGATGCTGCAATCGAAGCTGGCCGGTCGCCCGTTGACGGCCTGCAGGCGCGCGCCTCGAAGACGATGACGGAGTTCGTTGCGATGCTCGAAGATCTCCGTGCGAAGGCAGAAGCGGGCGCGGAACCGGCTGACATCCTCGACGAGGTCATGGATCGTTCCAATTATTTGGCCATCTTGCAAAAATCGAACGACCCGCAAGATGAAGTTCGCGTGGAGAACCTTGCCGAGCTGCACTCGGTTGCCTCAGACTTTCGCGTGGTGAACGACGACGGCACACTCGGTGACTTCCTCGATCAGGTCTCGCTCGTGGCCGATTCGGACCAGATCCCAGACGAGGACGGCGGCGAGGGCGAAGTGGTCCTCATGACCATCCACACCGCGAAGGGCCTCGAGTTCCCGGTAGTTTTCGTGACGGGCATGGAAGACGGCACGTTCCCGCACATTCGCGCGATGAACTCTCCGGAGGAACTCGAAGAAGAACGGCGCCTGGCATATGTTGCGTTTACGCGTGCACGCCAGCGCCTGTACATCACGCGCGCAGGGTCACGTTCGCAGTGGGGTGCGCCGCAGGAGCTGCCTGCCTCACGCTTCCTTGAAGAGGTCCCAGACGACACGATCGACTGGCGCCGCGACGAATCATCGATGCAAACCCTGCGCGGATCCAACAGCTGGGGTCGCTCGCGTTATGCAAAGACCTGGGATGACGACGACGATTTCGCGCCCGCTTTCGGCACTGGGACGGGCCGCAAACGTGGTATGTCGAGTGCTACCGCTGGGTCATCCACGTTTACACCGGGAAAGTTTGGTCAGTCTTCGGCAGCTGAAACGACCAGCGCTGGGGCCGACGGCGATGGCCCAAGCGGTGCATCGGCGAGCGCACCGGAGACCGGTGGCATAGCCGTCGGGGATGCGGTGCGGCACAAGTCGTTTGGTGTGGGCAAGGTGCTGGCCTTTGAAGGTAAGGGCAAGTCCACAATCGCAAAAGTAAAGTTTCATTCTGGGCCGACCAAGCGTCTCATGCTGAGGTTTGCCCCCTTGGAGAAGGCATGACATGAACAAATACGGATTGCGAACCCCGCGGAGCCCTGACGGTCAGGATCCGCAGGTGGCGCGTGCGCCAGGTGTCCGAGCCTCAGCGACACATCAGGGCCGGCCACAGCGGGAGTCCCGTGATCCAGTAGGCCGAAAGCGGCCCGGTCCCAAGCGCACTGTCAAAGCCCTGCGGTCGCCCATGGCCGATCATGGCGGCTACATCAAAGGACTTGACGGCCTGCGCGCACTTGCCGTCATCGCCGTCATTTTGTACCACGTGTTTCCCGGGGGAGTCAGGGGCGGATTCCTCGGTGTCGACGTCTTCTTCGTCATTTCTGGCTTCCTCATCACAACTCTCCTCCTGCGCGAGGACCGCACCTACAATTTCATTGACCTCAAAGGCTTCTGGCAACGCCGAATCCGCAGGCTCGTCCCCGCGCTGGTTTTGTTAATCATCGTCGTCATCCCGGCGGCACTCGCCGTCCACCGTGACCTCCTTGTGGGCTCCCCGCGCCAAGTTCTTGGCGCACTCACGTTCTCCACGAATTGGCTCGAAATCCTGCACGGCTCGTCATATTTTGACCAAACCACGCCAAATCTCTTTAAGAACCTGTGGTCGCTGGCGATTGAAGAGCAGTTCTACCTGCTCTGGCCGCTCATGATGCTCGTCGTCCTCGCATTACTTCTGACCTGGAAATCGCGCCTCATATTCGCCGTCGTGCTCGCGCTTGGGTCCGCCGGCCTCATGATGGGTCTCTACAATGGCGAAAACCTGACCAACCTCTACTACGGCACGCACACGCATTCGTACGGAATAGCCATTGGAGTGGGGCTCGCGTTCATCTGGTCGGATCCAGACGCGAGGCTGCTCAGTCGCCATCATTGGCGCCAGTACAGCTCGTGGTACGGCTGGGCTGCGCTCGCGATCCTTCTCGTGTTCATGGCGATCATGCCCGACACCGGCCCGTGGGCATACCTTGGCGGCATGTTTCTCGCCTCGGTCTTCACGGCCGTCGTCATCGCCGCGATGCTCGCGCCAGATTCAATCTTCGGCGTGATCGGTGAAGGAAAGATCGCGCACTGGTTTGGCACTCGATCCTACGGCCTGTACCTGTGGCACTGGCCGGCGCTCGTCATCGCTTCTGTCCTGTGGCCTGTCGCCATCGGTTCGGGGGAGTACCTGCTACGCTCCGCGGTTGCCCTCCTCATCACGGGTGTGATCTGCGAGCTGTCCTACCGGTACGTAGAAACGCCGATCCGCAAGAAGGGCATCCGCGAGTCGGTGTGGCAGATGCGCGACGCCGTTACGCAGACGGTTCTCGGCAAGCTCGGCGCGCTCGTGGTGGGCGGACTCGTCGTCGCCACCGCGGTCGGCCTCATCGTGGCTCCCGCAAAGAGCCAGACCCAGATCATGATCGAGGAACAGGAAGCTCACACGGCGATCGAGAGCGTCGAAGAGGAATCCGCACTCGACGTCGACATCCTGCCCCCACCTGAGGAACTCTCGGCCAACCTCGATACCTCCATGCCCACGTGGCCCGAGGTGACGGCGATCGGCGACTCGATGGTCGTGGCCTCGAAGACGGGGCTGGAAGCCGCGATGCCGGGGATGAACTTCCACGCGGAGTCGAACCTCAAGTGGTCGGACGCGCTCGCCGTCGTCGAATCCGGCCTAGCCAACGACTCGATCGGCCGCGCCGTCATCATCCACTTCGGAACGAACGCCGGGATCCCCGACGAAAGCGACGTCTACCGCGTCATTCAGACCCTTGGCCCGGAGCGGATGATCCTGCTCGTTAATCTCTACTCGCCGTCGACCTTCATTGATAATTCGAACGCGATCCTCTCGAAAATTTCTGAGGAATACCCGAATGTTGCGCTCGTGGATTGGCACGCCGCGGCGTCGGAAAATCCCGGATTGCTCCAAGTTGACCAAACCCACACGTCCCTCGAAGGCGCGAATTTTTACGGAAACCTCATGGCGGAGGCAATAGCTGACTTTTCGGCAGAACTTTCCGGGGTGGGCGTAGAGGAATTAGAGCCGGAACCGGCGTCGGAGGGCTAGATCCAGCCAAGGTCCCGTCAACTTTCAGTAAGGTTGAAAGATCGCCGATAACTCGTGTTATTAGACGCGATTTTAGGTATGCTCGAGAAGATGTCTCGACGCCGAGACAATTCGGGATATTCGCTAAGCGAAAGGACACTTCGTGGATCTCTACGAGTACCAAGCGCGCGATCTTTTTGGCAAGCACGGTGTAGCCGTGCTCCCCGGCAAGGTTGCGTCAACTCCAGAAGAAGCATTTAAAGCCGCGACTGAACTGTTAAAAGAAAGTGACCTGTTGGTTGTCAAGGCCCAGGTCAAGACCGGTGGGCGAGGCAAAGCGGGAGGGGTGAAGCTAGCGAG
>JAAYGH010000015.1 GCA_012727825.1 Trueperella sp. | reverse complement strand
CTTCACCCAACGTCCGCGTTTGCCCAGTCGCAACGGAAAGAGGTTAAGACGGCCGCTACTCGTGTGCTGTTTCCACACGGGGATGTCAGGATTAAGTTCTTGAGGCGGCTCAAAGTCAATTGCGATGGCGAGTGGCGATGGGTCGGATTCCACCGGCCCGAGCACCTGATCGAGCTCGCGCCGCCACCCGGAGCGCATAGGCGCCTTTGCGGCCGTGGAAATCGTCGATGGCAAGAGGTCGAGAGCACTGAGCGCAACCGATACGCAGTGTTTACAGTTATAGCCCACCGGACACGAGCAGCTCCCATAGAACCCGGTGATCGCCTGCCCGTCGAAGGAATAGTCAATCCACTGGTCGTAGACGTTGCCGCCCGTCCCCAGAGTCGAGGCCTCGATCGTTGTGTCAGTCTTGTTCGACACCGTGGATTTGCCTTGACTAGCGTAAATCAACCCGCGTGCCAGCGAGCCTGCGTCAGCAAAATGTTGCAGACCGTAAAACTGTGCCACGTGCTCTAGATGTCCAAAAGTGGCTCGAGACCGTAGGTCAAACCTCCGCGCGATCCGACTTTGCGCACTGCCAGCAATATGCCGGGCATGAACGAATCCCGCCCGAACGAATCCTGGCGGATCGTCAGCTGCTCACCGAGATTGCCGAACAGAATCTCTTCGTGGGCATAGAGGCCCCGCAAACGTACAGCGTGTACGTTAACACCCTCAATGACTCCCCCGCGAGTGCCCTTCGGGTCCGTTTCGGTGGCATCTGGGCTGCTCAGACCGGCTTCGGCACGAGCTTCGCCGATGCGCCGCGCGGTCGTGGTTGCCGTTCCCGAGGGCGCGTCAACTTTATCGGGGTGATGCAGTTCGATGACCTCGACCGATTCGAACATCGTGGCCGCCTTTTCCGCAAAAGCCATCGCAAGCACGGCAGACAGCGCATAGTTCGGTGCGATAAGCACGTTCTGGCCTACGCGCTTCGCGTGTTCTTCGACCTTTGCAAGCCGCTCGTCAGTCCACCCCGTGGTTCCAACGACGGCGTGTGCCCCGGCGTCGAGAATCGCGTGAACGTTCGCATCGGTCGCACTAGGTACCGTGAATTCCACGACGACCTCCGCGCCACCCAATGTCTGGGCCGAAATCTCATCCTCGCTATCGAGCCGGGCAACCAGCTCAAGATCCTTCGCGCCTTCGATAGCCTCGCATACGGATTGGCCCATCCGGCCAGCCGCTCCAACAACTGCAACTTTCATAATCACTCCTCGTCGGTGATTCTAGCTCGCCGGTCCGACGGTCACCCGGGAGTGCGGACGCGTAGCGAATTCTTGTGCGATGGTTTGAATATCTTCGGCGGTCACACTACGAGCCTCGGCCATCATTTCGTCGAGTGACCTGAGCGAGCCCCGCACAATTTCCGCATAGCCGAGTCGCCCTCGCCTAAACGAATTATCCTCTGCCGCAAAAATGAGTCGAGCCCGACGCTGGCGAAACGCCGTTTCAACTTCCTCGTCGCTCACACCGTTGTCCGCGATCTCATCAAGGCAGGCCGTCATAATCTCCGCGACGGTGTCTGTGTTTTCCGGAGCGCACTGCGCCGACATCGATACAATCCCACCTTCGTGATGCGTTGCCGACCATGCGTACGTCGCATAGGCGAGCCCGCGCTTTTCGCGAATCTCAGCAAATAGGCGAGACGATTGCCCTCCACCGAGAATTGTTTCTAATGCCATGGTGGTCGACTCTCGTTCGTCCTTCAGCTTGATTCCAGGCATTCCCACGACGACGGCGCTTTGGCGCCCCGGACGCTCGATGAATGTCGTGCTCCCCCGCGTGTAGTCGATGTCGTGCACCACGCGTCTAGCGGCCGGTGCGCGATCGGGTAGTTCCCATCCGGCACCCTCGAGCAAGGCTGTCACCATCGTGCACAACTCGACGTGGTTGACCGCTCCGGCGGCTGTCACAACGAGCTCGCCCGGATGATAATTGGCGCGGTAGTGATCAAAGAGTTGATCGTGCTCGAGCGCTTCGACCGTGTCGTGGGTTCCACCGATGGGACGGGCGTGCGGGTGATCACCCATCACAAGACTCAGGATTTCAGCCTCGGCGACCGAGGCTACGTCGTCGTCAGACGCTGCCAGTTCCTCAAGAATGACCTGGCGCTCGAGCTCCATGCCCTCTCGGGCAAGCGTGGAGCGAACAATCATGTCAACGAGCAGGTCGAGCAATTGTGGCACGTCGCTTTCAAAGACGCGGCCATAGTAGACCGTGTACTTGCGCGAGGTGGCTGCATTCAGGGTTCCACCCAGATAGTCTCCGAGCGCGGAGATATCCGCTGCAGTGCGCGTATCCGTACCCTTAAACATGAGGTGCTCAAGGAAGTGGGTCGAGCCCCCGGTCCCCACACTCTCATCGCGCGAACCGACGCCAACGCCAAGGCCGATCGATACGGACTTCTGCCCCGGAACCAGTTGTGAAATTACGCGGATCCCATTGGGGAGCAGCGTGCGTTCGGTAAGGATTCCGGCGTCGTCGAACTCGACTGTGCCGGGTTCAATCAAAGGAAATTCAATAGCCATAATCGTTCCAGTCTACGTGCAACACCATAATTCATGGGATGCGTCTGCATACAACGGAGGGGTTCTGGTCAAACCCGAGGAGTAAATACCCTCGTGTCTACCCAGAACCCCTCCCGCGTGCGATATTCCAGCCAACTACTGACTGGCGCTATCGCTGCTGGACATTACTCGTTATCGCGAGTGCGTGTACGACGGCGGCGGCGGTCGCCACGCTGGCGATCCCCATCATCGCTGCCGCGGCGGTCGTTGTCACGACGGCGCGGACGATCCTCGCCCTCAGACTTCGTCTCACCCTCGGCTGCGAGCTGATCATCAGTGAGCACGGCATGGAGTGATAGCTTGCCACGCTGATCGACTTCGGCGAGCTCAACTTCAACCTTGTCGCCAACGTTCAACACGTCTTCGACGGCGTCGATGCGCTTGCCACCGACGAGGCGGCGGATCTGCGAAATGTGCAGGAGGCCATCCTTGCCCGGCGAGAGCGAGATGAACGCGCCGAACGTCGTGGTCTTGACGACGGTGCCAACGAAGCGTTCGCCGACCTCCGGCATCTGCGGGTTGGCGATCTGATTGATCGTGTCACGTGCGGCGTCTGCGGCCGCGCCGTTGTCAGCGCCGATGAACACAGTGCCGTCGTCCTCGATCGAGATCTCTGCGCCGGTGTCTTCCTGGATCTGGTTGATCATCTTGCCCTTGGGGCCAATGACCTCGCCAATCTTATCCACCGGGATCTTGACGGAGATGATGCGCGGTGCGGTCTGTGCCATCTCGTCTGGCTCAGGCGCTGCCTGATCCATGAGATCGAGGATCGCGATGCGAGCATCGTGGGCCTGCTGCAGTGATGCGGCGAGGACCTCTGCCGGGAGGCCATCAAGCTTCGTGTCAAGCTGAAGGGCCGTGATCATGTCACGCGTACCGGCGACCTTGAAGTCCATGTCGCCGAGAGCATCTTCTGCACCGAGAATATCGGTCAGAGCAACAAAGCGCTGCTCGCCATCGATCTCACCAGAGATGAGGCCCATCGCGATGCCTGCAACGGAGGCCTTGAGCGGAACACCAGCGTTGAGGAGCGACAGGGATGATGCACAGACCGAGCCCATCGAGGTCGAACCATTGGAGCCGAGTGCTTCAGACACCTGACGGATCGCGTACGGGAAATCGTCGCGCGAGGGAAGGACAGGAATCAGCGCGCGTTCGGCAAGCATGCCATGGCCGATTTCGCGGCGCTTGGGCGAGCCCACACGGCCGGTTTCACCGGTCGAGTAGGGCGGGAAGTTGTAGTGGTGCATGTAGCGCTTGGACTTCACTGGCGACAGGGCGTCGATCTGCTGTTCCATCTTCAGCATGTTCAGGGTGGTCACACCCAGGATCTGGGTCTCGCCACGCTGGAATAGTGCGGAACCGTGGACGCGCGGAAGGACCTGGGTCTCAGCGGTAATGGTGCGGATCTGATCCGGTGCACGGCCGTCCATGCGGACACCGTCAGTGAGCACGCGGCGGCGCATCGCCTGCTTCCAGTGTTCATTCACAGCAAGTGTCAGGGCCTGCTCACGCTCTGGGAAGGAGTCGGCCATCTCGCCAACGATCTTCTGGGTGAGCTCGTTCAAGGCGTCGTCTCGCTCGTGCTTGTCAACAATTCCCCACAGCTCATCAAACGACTTGTCGATCTTGGCGCCTGCTGCGTCATACTCTTCGTCCTCGTACGGGAGGAAGCGCGGGAGTTCTTTCATCTCCCTGCCGGCCTTCTCCACGAGCTCGGCCTGAGCCTCGCACAGCACGCGGATGTGCTTCTTCGCAGCCTCGAGGCCGTCAGAGACGGTCTCCTCGGTCGGCTTCACACCGCCCTTATCAACATTTGCGATGACGTCATCGCCAGCTTCAGCTTCGACCATCATGACTGCGATGTCGTCGCCAATCATGCGGCCAGCAACGACCATCTGGAACGTCGCGTCAGGCAGCTGGCTGTACTTCGGGAATGCAATCCAGTCGCCGTTGATGAGCGCGATGCGGACAGAACCGATCGGGCCGGAGAACGGTAGGCCGGACAGTTGGGTGGCAAGAGCTGCGCCGTTCATTGCGACGACGTCGTATGCCTCGTCCGGGTGCACCGAAAACACGGTGGCAACAATCTGAACCTCGTTACGCAGGCCCTTGGCAAAGACCGGGCGAAGTGGGCGGTCGATCAGGCGGCAGGTGAGGATTGCCTCGGTGCTCGGGCGGCCTTCACGGCGGAAGAACGAGCCTGGGATACGCCCTGCTGCATATTGACGCTCTTCGACGTCAACGGTCAGCGGGAAGAAATCAAAATGATCTTTCGGCTGATTGGACGCAGCGGTGGTGGCGAGAACCGTCGTCTCCTCGTCGAGGTAAGTCAACGCCGAGCCGGCTGCCTGCCGTGCCAACAGACCGGTTTCAAAACGGATGGTGCGGGTGCCGTGCTCGCCATTATCAATGACAGCTTCGACAAATTTTACGTCTGGACCCTCCATGGATCTCCTTTTCTTAGTATCCGCGGCCATCGATTGTCACCACCGCTGCAGGAGCGGTAACCACAACCGAGGACCGACGGAAATTTTCTATCAATCTCGTGGAGGCGTTGGCCTCCGACAATTCAAGGTGTCTCACGTGACGTGTGAGGAACGAGAATCGGCCCGCTCCATCGCTGGGGCGGGCCGAGTCAGCATCTAGCGGCGAAGGCCGAGACGCTTAATAAGTTCGCGGTAACGCTCGATGTTTTCCTTCTGCAGGTAGGACAGGAGGCGCTTACGCTTACCAATGAGTAGCATCAGGCCGCGGCGCGAATGGTGATCGTGCTTGTGGCTACGGAAATGCTCGGTCAGTTCGGTAATACGAGCCGTCAAAAGTGCAATCTGCACTTCGGGAGAGCCAGTATCGCCCTCGTGGGTCGCGTATTCCTTGATAATCTCGTCCTTACGCTCTTTGGTCAGAGCCATACGATTCTCCTTCTACTCGTTGCACGGAGCCCGGGGCATATTCTCCCGAGCGATAACACTCCGTGGCCGATCGAACGGCTAGACAAGTTTAGCACGCAGGCACGGCTGTCCCACCGGTCAGTTTGGGTGAGATAGACCTCGAGAGCAATGCGGAGATTCTTCGTTCGCCCAAAACATTTGGAACAATTTTCCTTCATATCCAGATCGGCAGGTCGAAATAGTTCGCGCTACAATAGCGGCCAACGTATTTTAACTAATCTGACGTGCGGCAAACCGACTAAATCACCAGTAAGGCGTTACCCGAAGAGAGCCAATGCGATTCATCATTAGAAGGCCACATATCGCCCGCTCGATCGCTATCTTTCTTGCTTGGGGAGCCATGCTTGGCATCATCGTTAATCCCTGGATGGACGGATACCACGGGATTGGCGGTTCTTTGTGGGGCGTATCGGGCTACGTCAGTGCGCTCGTCAGCGCCTTTGCCTTCCTGTCACATCGTGAACGAAAAGACACCGCAAACAGTGTGATTGCTGTTTCTTCGCGGAGAGCTATCCTCGCCCGCTATTTCATCGCGGATATGTTGACTCTCAACATCATTCCTTTCATGGCAGTGGCCGCGGCCACGATGATCGGTTCGTCAGTACTTGCCGGACGGGGCTACATAGTATGGGAATATTTTTTCCTTATACCAGTGTTTCTCACCTTGGCGATCTTCATTGGCTGGATTTGTGCACATTTGTTCACGCATATTCCTCTCGGACTTCTCACGTCTGGACTACTGACGCTCTTCATTTCCTTCTATGCAATTCAATCCAATACCGAAACAAACGCGTGGATCCAGTTTAACAATAAGGCGTTCGGAGTCTTAAGTATTTTAATTCTTAGTGCCGTAGCGGGATTTGCTTTTGTTTGGCGATTCTCTCCTCGGCGCCTAGCTCACGCAGCAGGCTGGGTGGCGCTGACAACTATGGCCGGATTTGTTTGGTTTGCAGGCTATGTGGATCTTACGATCAAACCACGCACAGCTGACATCACACCAGCGTGCACAGACATTG
>JAAYGH010000014.1 GCA_012727825.1 Trueperella sp. | reverse complement strand
CACATGCGCAAGTCCAAGAAGTTGATCTTTGGGACGCTGCTGGCAACAGCGGCCGTTCTGCTGGCGGCGTGTGCGCCCCAGCCCGGCGAGCCCGCTCCCACCGGCAGCGGCGACGCTGGCTCCGGCGAATCCAGCGGCCCGGCAGAGATCTCGGTTGGCATCGTAACGAGCGAAACCGGCCCGCTCGCGGGTTACGGCAAGCAGTACCTCGACGGTTTCAAGGCGGGTCTCGACTACGCGACCGACGGAACCAACGAGATCGACGGCACGAAGATCACCGTCACTTACAAGGACGATGCTGGCGACCCCGACAAGGCTGTCACTGCTGTCAAGGAGCTCATCGGTTCCGGAACCAACATCATCGCGGGCTCCGCGTCGAGTGGTGTCGCCGTGGCTGTTGCGGAGCAGGCCGCTCAGAACAAGGTTCTCTTCATCTCTGGCCCCGCCGCTGCTGACGCCCTCACCGGCATCAACGGCTACACGTTCCGCTCGGGCCGCCAGTCGGCACAGGACGTCGCAACCTCGGGTGCCTTCCTCGACGACATCTCGGGCAAGAAGATCACGGTGTTCGCACAGAACAACGCGTTCGGCCAGGGCAACGTCGCAGCCGTCACCGCGATCCTCGGTGCCAAGGGTGCAACGGTTGACTCGGTTCTCGTTGCTGAAGACGTCACCGAGTTCACGCCGTTCGCTCAGCAGGTACTGCAGGGCAACCCTGACCTCGTCTTCGTGGCCTGGGCAGGCGCAACCTCGGGTGCCATGTGGCAGGCCATGAGCCAGCAGGGCGTGCTTGAGACGATTCCGGTTGCGACCGGTCTCGGCGACGCTGCAACGTTCGGCGCTTACGGCGAAGCTACGGAGAAGATCAGCTTCCTGAACCACTACTTCGCGGGCGCCAACGAGCACGAGGTCAACAAGGAAATGGTCACCCGCGTTGAAGAAGCAGGCGGAACGCCCGACCTGTTCACCCCGGACGGCTTCAACGCCGCACTCATGATCGTCGAAGCCATCAAGACGGGCAAGGGCGACGTTGACGCGATGGTTGCCGCACTCGAGGGGTACACGTTCGAGGGCCCGAAGGGCACCACCACGGTTCGCGCTGGCGACCACGCGCTGATCCAGGAGATGTACCAGGTGAAGCTCGTCGCCAAGGACGGCTCGTTCGTTCCCGAACTGATCGACACCGCTGACGCAGCCTCCGTCGCGCCGGCGGAAGTGAAGAAGTAAAGCATGACCGCTCCAGTCCCTCCCGCACTCGACGTTCAGGGCGTCGGCCTGCAAATTGGTGGCGCGACGATCTTGAAAGACGTCAACCTCACCGTGGCACCAGGCTCCCTGGTCGGCGTCATTGGCCCCAATGGCGCCGGCAAGACAACGTTGTTCAACGCTATTTCTGGTGTGATCCGCCCCACGGCCGGTCGCATCATGAAAGACGGAACCGACATCACCTCGATGTCTGTGCCGCAGCGTGCGCGGGCGGGGCTGGGGCGTACCTTCCAGACCTCGAGCCTGTTCCCGGCTCTCACGGTGCTGGAGAACGTACGCATGGCCGCGCAGGTCAGCCTCGGTGGCAACTACTCCTTGCTGCGCTTCCCACGCGCCAACGACGAGGCCACGATTCGCGCCAAGGAGACCCTCGAACTCGTGGGTCT
>JAAYGH010000109.1 GCA_012727825.1 Trueperella sp. | reverse complement strand
GAACTCGCCCCCGCGTTTTCACATGAACCGGTGCCCGAGAAGCACGTGGCACGGCCCGGTGCGTCAGCGTCCGCGCGTCGTCGGTTGGGCGCATTGGCTGGCGGGAAGGCCGGTACGTTGCCAGCTCAGAGCAGGCAGAGTACCGGCTGGGCGTAGGTCGGCGATGAACTGAGTCAAGGCAGGTCGAAGTCTGCGCATGCGCTTGCCGTCCGCGATGAGTTCATAGGCGTGATCTGGGTCGGTGACGACCGTTGGAGCGATGATGTCCACGAGATCTCGGTATGCGTCGGGAAGATAGGGCGTGGACGGACCGACCAGAATCGTCAGGGCGTCTTTCGAAAGCTCGATTAAGCGTGGGAGCGTTTTGTTTGTGAAAGTCATGCCGGTCATGACCACGACCTCCGCCTGTGGCAGCACATATTCGGATGCCTGATCGGGCAGATCACCGGGCTGTGGTCGACGTTCAAGAATTGTAAGGTCCGCGTCCGCGAAGCACGCCAGTTGGCCGCGGAAGTGGCCGATCATGACCGTTCGTCGCCCAGCAGACAGCTGGCGTGCTTCAGCGAAGATCGAACCTGTGGGAAAGGCCGAGACAAGTTCAGGAACGTTGAGATAACTGTTGATTGCAGCGCTACCGAGGGCGGATTCAACGGGATCCCACGACGTCACTAAGCTTGCAACTTCGCGAAGGCTTGCGCCCGCGAGGTGCTCATGCGTATCTGCGTCTTGATGCTCGCCTGGAATGCTCGCGATGCCAGCGCCGTGATCACTCTGAACGAAAGCGACTCGATGTGTGATAGCTCTGCTCACGGGAATATCGGGAACGGCGTCGAGAAATGGTGAATAAAAATTCCACGCTGACATGTTGCCTCCTGGTGGGATCGCTCGTCTGCTGCCGTATCATCGTACGGCACTGTGGTGGGCACCGCCTTGGGCCTCACCGATTTTGGCAGAGAATCAGGTTAAGATTTTGGCGTGCCACCAACTAAGAAGCAGGAATATACTGCCCGCCATCTCTCGGTTCTTGAGGGTCTCGAGGCGGTGCGTAAGCGTCCCGGAATGTACATCGGCTCCACCGATTCGCGGGGCCTCATGCATTGTTTGTGGGAGATTATTGATAACTCGGTCGACGAAGCGACGGAAGGCCATGCCACCAAGATCGAGGTGACCCTGTTTCCCGACGGATCAGTTGAGGTGACCGACGATGGCCGTGGCATCCCCGTCGATGAGGTGCCTCATACTGGAGCATCCGGTGTTGAGGTTGTGTATACCAAGCTGCACGCTGGCGGTAAGTTCGACGGCTCGATGTACGGTTCCGCGGGCGGACTGCACGGCGTGGGTGCGTCCGTGGTCAACGCCCTTTCCCAGCGTCTCGATGTGGCTGTGCGCCGGGACGCTAAGGTCTGGGAAATGTCGTTCCACCGCGGTGCGCCCGGCGTATTCAAAGACGCTAAGACTCGCAGCCCAGATAACGCGTTCACGCCATTTACAACCCAGTCAGAGTTACGGGTGACTGGCAAAGTTGCCAAGAAAACGACGGGCACGACGGTGCGATATTGGGCCGATCCAGAAATTTTCCCGCAGGACACGGAGTTTAATTACCCTCACCTCATCGAGCGAGCCCGCGAAAAGGCGTTCCTTGTTCCTGGCCTCGAGATCGTCATTCGTGACGAACGTGGCCTGCCCGGCACACCCGGCGAAGATGGCCCAGTCGAAGAAAAGTTCAAGTACGACGGCGGAGTGGTCGATTTCGTCGACCATCTTGCCGTTGATACGCCCGTCACGCGCACAATGCATATCACCGGCTCCGGCACGTTCTTAGAAACGATCCAGGAACTCGACAAGAAATCAGGGCATTTGAAGCCTCGCGAGGTGGAAAAGCGCTGCGACGTCGACATCGCCCTGCGATGGGGCAATGGCTATGACACGCGTGAAGAGTCATTCGTCAACATTATTGCCACGCCCAAGGGCGGCGCTCACTTAGTTGGCTTCGAAGCCGGGCTCGTCAAAACGGTGCGTGCTCAGATCGATTCACGCTCTCGCCAGTTGAAAGTCACTGCGCGCGATCCGCGTATCGATAAGGATGACATTCTCGCCGGTCTGACGGCAGTTATCGCCGTTCGCTTCCCGGAGCCGCAATTTGAGGGCCAGACGAAGGAGGTGCTTGGCACGGCACCGATTCGTGGAATCGTTGCCAAGGTTGTGGAGGAGGGACTCCTCCAGGAACTGACGTCGACCAAGCGTGATACTCGCATGGAAAACCAGCGAGTGCTCGAAAAGATTGTGGCGGAGATGCGTGCCCTCGTGGCGGCACGCACACAGAAAGAAATTTCGCGCCGCAAGAACGCTCTTGAGACCTCGACGCTGCCGGCAAAGCTGGCCGACTGCCGTTCCGAGGACATCGAGCAGACCGAGCTCTTTATTGTCGAGGGTGACTCGGCTCTTGGCACTGCCAAACTCGCACGCGATTCGGAATTCCAAGCGCTTCTTCCGATTCGAGGAAAGATTCTCAACGTCCAAAAAGCCTCGCCGGCGGATATTTTGAAGAATCAGGAAGTTTCATCCATTATCCAGGTTGTTGGAGCTGGTTCGGGCCGCACGTTCGATGTTGATGCAGCGCGGTACGGCAAGGTCATTTTCATGACCGATGCAGACGTGGATGGAGCCCACATCCGCACGCTCCTGCTGACTCTTTTCTTCCGGTATATGCGCCCATTAGTCGAGGCTGGCAAGGTTTACGCTGCTGTGCCGCCGCTCCACCGGGTGGAGGCTACGGGCAAGGGCAGGAGAAAGGGCGAATACATCTATTCGTATTCCGATGCGGATCTACACCAAATTTTGAACCGGCTCGAGCGCCAGGGGCGCTCTTACAAGGAACCTATTCAACGTTACAAGGGTCTCGGTGAAATGGACGCTGATCAGCTCGCTGAAACCACAATGGATCCCAAGTATCGGACCTTGAGGCGAATCTCGCTCGAGGACGAGGAAGCTCTTCGGTATGCGGAGGAGACCTTTGAGCTCCTGATGGGCTCCGAGGTTGCGCCTCGTAAGAATTTCATTATCGAAGGCGCGGACGATATCTCTCGAGAGCAGATCGACGCCTAGCGGTCGATGACTTTAGGCCTAGGTTGGGTACACTGAGAGCCATGCACACGGGAAAATTCACGGGACGGACACTGGGGCAGCGCCTAGCTGCTCCGAACGAGCTCCCGCTTCCCAGCGCCCATCTTGGCCTCACGTGGCGACCACTTGGCCCTGATGATCTCGAGTCTGTGCGCGATCTGCTCGATGAGTCCGCAGATCCCAAAATCTTTGATGAAGTTCGTATTCTTCAGTCGGTCACGCCTTTAATTGACGGAAACCAGAGCGAAAACGAGCACGTCGATGCGCTCGTCGGTTGGGACTTATCAGGACGCCTCCAAGCCATTGGGCTTGTGAGCCTCAACCCCAATCCACTGACGGAAATCCAAGCAGACGTTCTTGGCGTCACTCGTCCGAAATGGCGAGGCCGCGGAATCGGACGAGCCCTTCTCGAGTGGCAGGACGGGCGTGCACGGCAGCTCATGTTGCAAGCGGGACACGACCTTCCGGCCTCGATCCGATCCCGCGTCCGCATAGACAACATGGGGCGTCGCAGACTCCTTGCTGCTGGCGGCTTTTCTCCGCAGTGGCGCTGGACATTCATGGATCTTGACCTCAACGAGAGCCACCGAGCGATGGCCACAGCCGCCCGGGAACGGCTCGCAGAACGAGGGATGTCCTTGCTCCATCTCGACGAGAGCGACTCAGAGGAAGTTCGACGCCTGCACAATCGGGTCTCCATAGTGATGGAGCGGCGCCAACCGCTCAGCACCGAACAATGGCAGGAGCGCCTTGTCGATTCTGACCGGGCGACCTCCACATTATTGACGGATGGTTCAAATCTTGTTGGCTACGCACTGTCCTCTGGATCTCGCAATGGAGAGTGCTTACGCGTCACGTTCTATGGGATTGACCGCGGGTTTCGTCACCACGGCAACGGCACCGACCTGATCCTCGCCAACATCGAATCTGCGCTCAATAACGGTTTTAAACGGATAAGTGTGCCGATCACCTCGGAGAACCCACCGGCCACCGAATTTCTCACAACCCACGGATTCTTCGAGGGCGATTCTCAGATTCTTTACACGATCGACATCTAATGGACATCGAAGAATGGCAGTGGAAGCCACTGAACGCCACACACGCGCCGGAAATTCTTGATCTCATCTTGCGGATCGAGTCAGCCGACAATGCGTCAATTCGTACGTCCGCATCCGAGGTCGAATCCTATTTCAATGATTCACACGTGTGGCGGGCACAAGGCGCGTGGGTGGCCGGATCTCTCGTGGCGTTCGGGTTGGCACGTATGCTGGCAAATAACGCAGGTGAAGCGCCGATCACCGTATCTGGGGGAGTGGCTCCCGAGTGGCGAGATCACGGCTTGGGAAAGGATCTCCTGGAGCGCCATCTTATTACGGCCCGTAAAGTTGCAGACGAAACTGGTCTCGACTCAGCAGACGTCCAGATGTATGTCGAAAGCTCGCAGATTGCCCTCGTTGATCTCGCACGGGAGTTTGGATTTACACCGCGTTCCCAGTTCATACAAATGCGGCGTCATCTCGACGTGGCGGTCACCAGCGACGAGGTCTCGAACTACATCCAGATCGTTAAACTCTCCGAGGATTGGATGAAGGATTCGCGCAAGGCACACAACAAGGTGCTCGCTGCTTCTACATCGTGGTCCAAGATGAATGCGGATGAATGGCAAGAACACATTTGTGCCATGGAAGAAGATTTGTGCTTCGTTGCGGTCGACATCTTTGGTGATCGTCCGCGACTAGCGGGTTACTTGCTCGCTTCACGGTTTTCTTCGGATGTCGATGGCCCGGATGGCACCCCGATTTTAGATGAGGGGTACGTGGAAGAAATTGTGGTGCTTCCTGAATGGCGGGGCAAGCACGTCGCGTCGGCACTGATTATGACGGCCATCGACCGATTCCGCGCAGACGGGCTGACGTACATTGGCT
>JAAYGH010000108.1 GCA_012727825.1 Trueperella sp. | reverse complement strand
GCAGAAATCTTGGCGCGCAGCCGATCGGCTGGGGTCATATTTTGTTCAGGCATAGCTCTTTCACCTTAAATCAGCGCTCCGACAATTGCCGTCAGGCACCCCGTGAGATGTGGACAATCAGAGGCCTACTGGCTTATTGCAGGGATCAAGGAAGCGAGAAGGCCACATTGGGAAACCCTATTTCCGAAGAATCTTCGCACAACATCCGCCCGAACTAACCCTCGAGATGTATGAGCGCACGAGCCGGTCAGGTCGTTGCGCGCCACCAAAGCTTCCTAAGCGCGCCTCGTTAGGTGATCGACCGCCGACTCGAAGAGTTGCATGTCGTACCTGCCCGGCACGTTTCGGTAAAGGCCCTCGCCCGTCCGCTCCGAATGCCCCATCCGGCCGAAAATCCGGCCATCCGCTGAGGTGATGCCTTCCACCGCGAGGGCGGAACCACTCGGGTTGGCGACTATATCCTGACTCGGCTGCCCGTCAAGCCCGACATATTGCGTGGCTATTTGGCCCGCTTCGGCCAGCCTCGTCAACTCGGCGTTCGACGCAACAAACCGGCCCTCAGCATGTGCAACCGGGATATTGTAGACACCCTCAGCGCGCGCCAGCCACGGGCTAAGCTCAGAGACTACCCTCACTCGGGAAATGCGAGACTGGGTACGGCCAATCTCATTGATCGTCAGCGCAGGAGCGCCGGCAGCCGGCTCCGTCATCTTTCCATATGGCAATAGTCCCGTCCGCACGAGCGCCTGGAAGCCGTTCGCGATGCCAAGAATGAGCCCGTCACGCGCGAGCAGATCATCGATTGCGTTCGCCACCGCAGGCTTACGTAGGAAGTTGGCGATAAGTTTTCCGCCACCTCCCGGCTCGTCTCCCCCGCTCGCTCCCGAGGGCAAGATCAGCGCTTGGGCACCGGCAATCGCCTCCGCGAGCGCCTGAACACTCTTGGCGATGTCTGCGCCGGAACCGTTCTTGACAACCAATGTTTGTGCTCTGCCGCCCGCAGCCTCGATCGCCTGGATGGTCGGGTATTCGCCGTTCGTCCCCGGGAACACCGGAACGAGGAAGGTTGGACAAATGGCGCCAGTGGCCGGATCAGGCACGACAGTCTGTTCCGTCGCGTTGTCGGTGCCTGCCTTGGCCTCGGTTGTGCCAACGAGTTGGCTTTCAACGCATTGGATTTCGTCCGCCGCAGAGATTTCGTCCGCCGCGAAGTCTGAGAAGTTCGAGTTTGGCACGGTCGGGTAGACGTCTTCGAGGACTTGGGTGTGAAGCTCCCAAACTCGCAGCGCGCTCACTTCTTTTTCGCCGAGTGCAAATACCGGATCAGAGGTGGTGGCGCCGAGAATATCGCCAACCGGTTCGACGCCGTCGGCCCATTCCAGAACAAATGAGCCATAGGAATAGTCGAAGATGTCGCTAACCTGGACGCCGGCATCGTAGCGGAATCCGAGGCGTTCGCCGAAGGACATCTTCATGACGGTCTCGGCGACGCCGCCGAGGCCTGGCGTGTATGCAGACAGGACCTTGCCGCTGCGCAGGAGTTCGGTCACCGCGGCGAAGTTGTTCAGCAAGCTTTCGGCACTGGGTAACCCAGCGCTGGTGCCACTGCCCTCCTGCGGGCGTAACACGGATACGGTGGCACCCGCGTGCTTGAAGTGGTTTGCCACCACGTCGGAGGTTTGTGCGGTAGTCACCGCAAAGGAAACGAGCGTGGGCGGCACCGTGATGTCCTCAAAGGTTCCGCTCATGGAGTCCTTGCCACCGATCGCGCCGACGCCCAATTGCAGTTGTGCCTCGAGCGCGCCGAGAAGTGCCGCGAGCGGCTTTCCCCAGCGCACCGCATCCTGACCGAGAGACTCGAAATATTCCTGGAATGAAAGGTAGACGTCCTCGAAGGCTGCGCCTGTGGCGACGAGCTTGGACACCGACTCTACAACGGCCAGATAGGCGCCGTGATACGCGCTCTTTTCCATGATGTAGGGGTTGAACCCCCAAGCCATTGCGGAGCAGTCGGAGGTCTGCGAGACCGGGATCTTGTGGACCATCGCCTGGGCGGGCGTCGCCTGATAGGTACCGCCGTATGGCATGAGCACGCTGAGCCCACCCGCGGTTGAGTCAAAGCGCTGCGCCAACCCCTGCTTCGAGGCGACGTTGAGATCACCGGCCATCGCGAGCATTTCCTCAGCGAAGTCACCGTTGACCTCACGGCGCCACGGCTCGAAGGCTTCGACAGCCGCCCGAGCTGTCTTTGGTGCGCCATTCGAATCAAGAAATTTGCGCGACAAGTCCACGATTTGCTGGTTGCGCCACGTCATCCGCATACGGCCCGCGTCGGTGACAGCAGCAATAACGGTTGCCTCAACGTTTTCTTCGTTCGCGTAATCGATAATCGTAGCCGCGTCCTCGGCCGCCACCACGAGAGCCATGCGCTCCTGCGATTCCGAGGTGGCAAGTTCAGTACCATCGAGTCCGTCGTATTTCACGGGGACGACATCCAGGTTGATATCGAGTCCGGCGGCTAGTTCGCCAACCGCAACAGATACGCCACCCGCTCCAAAATCATTGCAACGCTTAATGCGCCGCGACACATCCGGATGTCGAAACAGACGCTGAATCTTGCGTTCTTCGGGGGCATCGCCCTTTTGGACTTCGGCGCCGGCCGTCACCAGCGACTCGGCCGTGTGTCCCTTCGACGATCCCGTGGCCCCGCCAACCCCGTCCCGTCCGGTTTTCCCGCCAACAAGGACCACGACGTCGCCCGCCATCGGCTCTTGTCGGATTACCTGTGATTCGGGTACGGCGCCAACAACGGCGCCCAGTTCCATGTGTTTAGCAACGTAGCCCGGGTGATAGATCTCGTCCGCCATCGAGGAAGCCAGACCGATCTGATTTCCGTAGGAGGAATTACCGGCGGCTGCTCTCTGAACGATCTTGCGCTGGGAAAGCTTGCCGTCAAGTGTGTGCGAAAGTGGAGTACGCGGGTCTGCCGCACCTGAGATGCGCATCGCCGAGTAAACATAGCCGCGGCCAGAAAGCGGATCTCGGATCGCTCCGCCCACGCATGTGGAGGCTCCTCCAAACGGTTCGATCTCTGTGGGGTGGTTGTGCGTCTCGTTCTTAAAAAGGAGTAGCCAGGCCTGCTTTTCACCGGCCACAGTGACGTCGATCTTGACGGTGCAGGCGTTGACCTCTTCGCTCTCGTCCAGCCGGTCGAGTTTGCCTGCCTTCTTCAAAACCTTCGCGCCGATGGTTCCCAGATCCATCAGCGTGATCGGCTTGGTCCGGCCCAGGTCTTCGCGCGCACCTAAATAGTCCTGATATGCCTGCTCGATCTGCGAATCCGCGAACGCCACGTCCACGAGTTCAGTGTTAAACGTGGTGTGGCGGCAGTGGTCCGACCAGTAAGTGTCAATGACCCGAATTTCTGTGACAGTTGGGTCACGCTTCTCGGTCACAAAATAGTTGCGGCACAGCGCTAGGTCGGCCTCATCCATTGCGAGCGACCAGTCGGCTATGAAGCCTGCAAGGTCCGCCTCGGTCAGATCGCGAACGCCATCGATCGATGCCACTGGTTGCGGCTCAACCATGGGGTAGGCGAGAGTATCGGGAACATGGTGACCAACCTCGCGAACTTCGACCGGGTTGATGAGGTAGTCCTTGATTCGGGCCACATCCGCCTCAGCGATGGCAGGTCCACCCGAAGAATGCTGCCGGGGGCTACCACCGAGCACGTAAACGGTCGCATAGCGTACACGTGGTCGATCGCCTTCGAGGACGATCTGGATCGCAACCTGCGCGGAATCCGATCGCTGATCGAACTGCCCCGGCACCGATTCCACCGCGAAAACCACCGCTTCGCTCGGGTCAACACCAGCCGCCTCAAGATCCTCAAAGGCAACTTCAGTCTGTGGCTCAAAGAATACCGAGCCGGTCACCGCCGCGAACTGCTCGTCACTCAGCCCTTCGACGTCGTACCTGTGCACAACTCGAACCGACTCGAGTCCGCTGATGCCCACAACGTCT
>JAAYGH010000107.1 GCA_012727825.1 Trueperella sp. | reverse complement strand
TTCCGACGGCTTCGTAAACTTAGCTAGATTCTCCGCAACCTCGGCTGACGGTTTTTCGGGCTCGTTGTGCAGATGTGTGCGCGCGACGATGCCGTCAGGCTTCGCCACAATTAGCCGTGCACACAGCAACTCGAGCTGGAGGCGTGGGGCCGTTGCACCCGCCATGTCGCTGAGTGCATCGTTCGTCAGGTCAGCGCACTGCGAGGCACGTTCGCCACCGAGCTTCGTGGCCTGCTCGTTCATGCGGCCGTATTGATCTTCGGGCACGGACACAAAGACGTCCTTTGCCTCCTCACCAGCCAACGAAATGATGACCAAGTCACGCAAGCGTTGAAGCAAGTCCTCCACAAACCGCCGCGGGTCGTGGCCAGACTTCACGACGGAATCAACGACGCCGAACAATCCCGCGCCGTCACGATCGGCAATTGCTCCCACGGCGTCGTCGAGCAAATTCGCCGATGTAAAACCAAGGAGAGCTACCGCGCGGTCATAATCAAGGAGGGAGCCTTGAGACCCGCCGATGATCTGGTCGAGAACCGAAAGCGTATCCCGAACCGATCCCGTGCCCGCGCGCACGACGAGCGAGAGTAGGTCATGTCCGGCAGTGACGCCTTCGGCCTGTGTCAACGTCCTCAGATAGTTTTCCAGCTCGAGTGGTGGCACGAGGCGAAATGGATAGTGGTGAGTGCGCGAGCGAATCGTGCCGATGACCTTCTCCGGCTCGGTGGTCGCGAAAATAAACTTCACATGTTCTGGCGGTTCCTCCACCAGCTTGAGCAGCGCGTTAAAGCCTTGGTTCGTGACCATGTGGGCCTCGTCGATAATAAAAATTTTGTACCGATCGCGAACCGGTGCGAAGCCTGCCTGCTCGCGAAGTTCGCGGGCGTCGTCGACACCACCGTGCGACGCGGCATCCATTTCCACGACGTCGAGAGAACCGGAGGAGTCCCGTGCCAACTCGACACACGAATCGCAGGTTCCGCAGGGGGTCGAGGTTGGGTATTCCACGCAGTTCAGGGCGCGCGCCAGAATGCGCGCGGAGGTCGTTTTTCCGCATCCGCGCGGACCTGAGAACAGATAGGCATGGGTGGTCCGGCCCGCCTCCAACGCAGCCATCAGTGGCTGGACGACGTGATCTTGACCGATCACTTCTTGGAACGTTTCGGGCCGATAGCGACGATATAGGGCGATACTCACTCCCCTAGTCTACGCAATTGGCTCCGACACTTTTTGTCTCTGCACAATAGGCCTCCGCTGGTGACGTTGCCCGAATAGCGGTGGGCGTTATGGCGCCGTTCATTTACCTTTGAGATCATAGAGTCAATGCCACGTATAAATCTGATGAAGCACTTTCGCGCCGCCACCGCCTTTAACCCCGTGAAGCGGCGCTGGCCCGTCGCGCTCAAAGCCGGTGCCGCTATGTTCCTCCTGTTGGGAGGCTCTTACGCTCTTGGCTTTCGAGATGTTGCGATGTTGGTCAGCCTTGGAACCTCCGTGGTTCTTTACGGTCACGACACCGCCGCTGCCCACCGCATGAAATTACTTGGCGCCGTCGCCCTTGCAATGACGGTATCGGCCACCATTGGCGCAGTTGTCGGCCCTATTGTTTGGCTGTGGGTCATATCGCTCGCACTATCCGGATCTCTCCTCACATTCATGATCGTCACGCTCCAGGTGGGGCCACCGGGCGCGTTTTTCATATTGTTCGCTCAGGGAGTTGCGGGTAACGCTGCGATCGGTGGCACATCGCCGACGACGATCTTTATGGCCGTCGGAACTGGTGCATTTATTTCTGCCCTCATCGGAATGGTTGACCTCACGTGGGACCCGACTGGTCCTGAGCGACGCGCCGTGCTGACGGCCGGTGAAGCCACTCAAGCGTTTGCAAAATCACTCGGCAAGGTCGTCAATGCCGAATCCGTTGACGAAGAATCGCC